>NZ_JBFRFP010000004.1:0-272404 GCF_052114885.1 Paenarthrobacter sp. 2TAF44
CAAACGCCAAGCCGAGGGACGAACCACAAAGGAGATCCGCCGGTGCGTGAAACGCTACCTCGCCCGGCGGATCTACCGAACCCTCAACGCCCCAAACCCCGGCCCTTGCCACGCTTGACAACCATAGAAGGATCCCCGCGTTGCTTTAGAGGTGGAGGCGGGAGACCGCTTCCTGGCGCATGTCCACCTTCCGAACTTTGCCCGAGACGGTCATCGGGAAACTCTCGCGGACATCCACGTATTTCGGAATCTTGTAGTGCGCCAGCTTGCCCCTGCAGTACTCGGCGATGTCCTCCGCGGTCAGGGTTTCCGCCCCCGGTTTGAGGATGATGCAGGCCATGAGTTCCTCGCCGTATTTAGCGTCCGGAACCCCGATCACCTGCACGTCCTGGATGGACGGATGCAGATACAGGAACTCCTCAATCTCGCGGGGATAAATGTTCTCGCCACCACGAATCACCATGTCCTTAATCCGGCCTTCGATCACCAGATACCCATCCTCGTCCATGCGGGCGAGGTCGCCGGTATGCATCCAGCCCTCGGAGTCAATGGCCTCGGCGGTCTTGTCCGGCTGGCCCCAGTAGCCCTGCATCACCGCGTAGCCGCGCGTGCACAGCTCACCGATGACGCCGCGCTCCACCACTTCACCTGTACCCGGGTCCACAATCCGGCTCTCAAGGTGCGGCATGGTCCTGCCCACTGTGCTGGTCCGGTGCTCCAAAGTGTCCCCCGCCCGGGTCATGGTGGACACCGGCGAAGTCTCGGTCATGCCATAGCAAATGGCCACATCCACCATGTGCATCTCATCGATGACCCGGCGCATCACCTCAATGGGGCACAACGACCCGGCCATGACGCCCGTCCTGAGCGTGGAGAGATCGAACGTGGCGAAGTCGGGCAGCGCGAGTTCGGCAATAAACATGGTGGGCACGCCATAAAGCGACGTGCCGCCAAAGTCCTGCACAGCTTCCAACGCCGCGGAAGGGTTGAATCCCCTGCTTGGGATGATGGTTGCCGCCCCGAAACTCAGGGCATTCAGGTTCCCGATTACCATTCCGAAGCAGTGGTAGAACGGCACCGGAATCACCACGCGGTCATGTTCCGTGTAGCCCAGGAGGCGGCCTATCGAGTGGCCGTTGTTGAGGATGTTGTGGTGGGTGAGGGTCGCAGCCTTCGGGAATCCCGTGGTGCCCGACGTGTATTGAAGGTTGATGGGATCATGCGGATCCAGTTCGGCCATACGGTCCCGTAGTGCAGAAGGCCCGACGCCGTCCGCCCGGGTCAGGAGCTCGGCATACGTCAGTTCGTGGCCGGCCTCGGGGACACCCGCCGTGAGGCCCGCCACCGGGTTTCCGGGGAGGAAGACGATCTCCCTGAGTTCGGGGCAAGTGCCTGCAGTTTCCCTGGTCATGCCCACGTAATCGCTGTTCTTGTCAGAGGGCGCAGCCACGAGCATCCGCATGCCGTTCTGCTTGACCACGAACTCCAGTTCGTGCCTGCGATAAGCCGGGTTGACGTTGACCAGCACGGCCCCGATCTTTGCCGTGGCGTACTGCAGGATGGTCCACTCCGCACAGTTCTGGCTCCAGATGCCGATGCGCTCGCCTTTCTCCACCCCCAGGGCGAGGAGCGCGCGGGCGAGGTGATCGACGTCGTCGTTAAGCTTTTCGTAACTCCAGCGCCGGGCATCCCCGCCGGGCGTGGCAGCGGCTTCTATCAGCGCGTCCCTGAGCGGAAACTGCGCTGCGATGCGTTCAAAATTGGCACCGATGGTCTCTTCGAGCAGCGGGACGTCAGTGTCTCCGGCGGTGTAGGACAACATGACCGAACGCTACCAAGTCAGTGCCCGCAACAGAACCGTAAAGTGGACAATCGGCTCCGTGTCCTCCCGGTAGGGTTGACTCCATGAGTGCACCCATCGACCTGCAGGCCACGTTCATCCCCAACGACGGCGAATTCTTCCGCGTGAAGCTCGCCCTGGAAATCGCGATCGACGAGGTCGTCAACGAGCCCGGCTGCATCAGTTATGAACTGACCGAAGCCACTGAGGATAAGCTGGTGCTCACAGAGCGCTGGGAATCGGAAGAGGCTCTGGAGAAGCACTCCAAGGGCATTGCAGTGCAGGACCTGAACGAGTCCCTCAGCGCCTTGCTGGCTGAGCCGGTCAAGCTCGAACGGCTCTAGCCTCTCCCAGCACTGGCTCAGCTCCCCACACCAGCTCAGCGAAATCGCCGCAAAACTGCGGGAACGMCTTAAAGCATCGAGGTCGCCGGAATTTTCCGGCGACCTCGATGCTGTTCCGGCGGTTTCGCCGGGCGAGTCTAGCTTTCCTGGGCCTCGGCACGCGCCTTGGCCACGTGGGCGTGGACTTCTTCCATGTCCAAGCCCTTCACGGCCTCGATGACCTGCTCCAGCTGCGGGCCGTTGAGGGCACCCGGCTGCGAGAAGACAAGCACTTTCTCGCGGAAGGCCATGAGCGTCGGGATGGACGTAATCCCGGCTTCGGCGGCGAGCTGCTGCTCAGCCTCGGTGTCTACCTTCGCGAAGACCACGTCCGGGTGCTTCTCCGAAGCTGCCCCATAGGTGGGCGCAAACTGGCGGCACGGGGCGCACCAGGCAGCCCAGAAATCCACCAGGACAATGTCATTGCCCTCGATGGTCGATGCGAACTGTTCTCCAGTGATGTCAACTGTAGCCATGATTCCACGGTACGCGACCCTGCTCGCTAAGTCCCGTGGAGAGGGGCCTTGTTCGCTTCCCGCGTCACCGGGAATAAACGGCTACCTGGCCAGGACGTACTTGAGCGCGGACGCGTAGAGCGGGGCAACCTTGTTGTGTCCGGTCTGGTTTAGGTGGACGTCATCAAGATAATTCCAGGTAGCTCCGGCGATAGTCGCTGTCCCCGCCATCGAGATGCGTGGCCAGCCCCGGACAGCAGCTTCGCGTGTCAAGAGCCCGTCCACCCATCGGCGCTGGAAATGGCTGGCGTCGTAGCGCGAAAGAACACCAGTGATGAGGATGGTGCTGCGGGGATATTTGCGGCGCAGTTCATCCCACAGTCGGTTGGCCTGGGACAAGATCGCGGCATCGGTGGCAAAAATCCGGGCGTCGTTTCCACCAAGAGTCACCACCACCAGTCCGGGGTTTCCTTGGGGCAAAAGGATCCGGTCCAGGAGCAGGGCATCCGTCGCTGAATTGCCACCGACGGCGGGGCTCCCCGAGACGTATCCGATGCCACCGATGCTTCGGACCACCTGGCGGGTATAGCCAGCGGCGCGGGCGCCCTGTTCACCCCAGGAATCAAGGTCCAGCTGCGAATCGCCAAGGAAAACCACGGTGGAGGCGTCCACTGCTTCGGCTGAATACAGCTCCTGGGTGGAATCGTTCCAGATAGTTTCCAACTTTTGGAAGGCGACGTGGGAGCCCCGGGCATCGGACCAGGTATCGCGCACCGGCCAGCCGAACTCGTCCGGATTGATGGACCACACTTTGTACGTGGGGTGCCCCACAATCCGCGCTCCCGTTGCAGGCCCCCAAACAAGCCAACCGTTTACGAACTGCTGCACCAGACCCCCGGCCCGCGGAAGCTTGTCCGTGAGGGGCAAGCCCAATTGGCCGGCAGCTCCACCCAGGGAGACGTAGCGGTTGTGGACGTCGCCATGGGTGGTTGAATGCGCACCAGTGGCCGCCGACCAGTAGACCGTGCCGCCCTGGAAGAGTTGGTAGACGAAGTCGTTTTGCCGGTATTCCTCGCTGACCGGATATCCCAAGGCACCGTTCTGGCCTCCAGTCGCGGACCAGTAGCTCCGGATGGCTCCCGTCAGGGCCCGCGCGCCCGTGGCGGGCGACCAGATGATGGTTGCGTGCTGGTACTGCTGTGACGAGCCACCATTACGCAGTCCGGTCGCTTCGTCCGTAGTGGGATAGCCAAACTCGCCGCTTTCCAGCCCGGATTGGCGCCAGCGCTCACGTATGGCGCCCATGGAAGGATGTGCCCCAGTCGTCGGGGACCACACAATAAAGCCGCGCTCGAAGACCTGGTAGGCGCCGCCGTCGGGCAGTCCGGTCTGTTCACTGCCGGCCGGGTATCCGAGGAAACCGGCCTCAAAACCCGTCCTCCCCCACGCCAAATGGATGGACCCCGCTGTCTGTTGGGCACCAGTAGCTGGCGAGAAACTGATGGCTCCCCGTTCGAAGAGTTGCTTGGAACCCCCATTGCGCAGGCCGCTTACAGTGTCTGTTGTGGGATAGCCGTGATAGCCCGCGGGGCCATCGGCTTCCCACCAAGCGTTGCGGACCGGCCCATTTACCACCACACGGGCTCCCGTACGGGCAGACCAAGCGATATCGCCACCGACAAACCGTTGCACGCAGCCTGTGCTGGAGCAGTCCTCCGCTGCCGTGGGCCGGATCAGAACGCTTCGAGCCCAAGTGCTGGTGCTGTAAAGCTGCCCGATGGCGCCTGTGACGGGAGGATTGGAAGTCTGAAACTTGATGCTCGCCGACGGGAACGCTTGCGCCGGTACCACTGTTCCAAGCAGGCCAAGGACCAACAACAGCGCCGCCGCTGACCGGGCGATTTTGCTTTTCTTCGACCTCGAAGCCGACCCCGCACAACCCACTTATCTACCCCTGCATCTTCGGACCCAAAGGCCCCGTCACTGCTCCCCCACGAAGACAGTCAAGCCAGTATCTTCGACGGCGGCACTTCAGGCAGCGACGACGCAGCGTTTGGTGTCACATCGTTATGTTCCCCGGCCGGCGGGCATCGTTCCGCTGAGTCACGGGAACCCCTGTCATCGCCGGATCCTTCGTCCTAGACTGGCCTCCCATGGTGACTTGGGGACGGGTTGCGTTGCCTGCCCTGACCAGTTCTTGCCCGACCAGTTCTTGCCCGGCGGCCACGCATTCAATGAAGGGAATGAACGTGGAGCCTGAGGATAACAAAGCGCTTGTTAGGCGCTTCTATGAAGCGATCGATGCCGGCAACATCGAAGCGATGGACGATCTGGTTGCTGAAGACTATCTGGACCATCACCCTCCTTTCCCCGGGCTCTCGGCTGGACGGGAGGGACTGAAGGAGGCCTTCCGCATTTTCCTCCAGGCCACGCCGGGACATCATGTTATTGAAGATCAGATCTGCGAAGGCGACAAGGTAGTTACCAGGCTGACCGCCCATGGTCGACACGAAGGCGAGCTGCCCGGTCCGCTGCCTGCTACAGGCGCCGAACTGGACGAAACCGCCGTGGCCATCCACAGAATTCAGGACGGCAGGATTGTGGAGCATTGGTCCGATCGCGACGACCTCGCGCTGATGCAGCAGCTTGGGATTATTCAGATGCCAGGCGCCTGAATCGAGCCGCGAAGCTTCCGAAGTCCACGCAAGTAACCTCGCATTCGTGGGGGTAAATCAGCGCCTCTTGCCAGCGATTGAACAAGTGTTTAGTGTATGAAACATGCGTTTAACCGCAGAGGATTTAACCACCCGTGCACGCATCCGTGATGCCGCCATTGGACTGTTCGGCCGCGATGGTTTCGGCCCTGCCACCGTCCGCGCCGTCGCCTCTGCCGCTGGGGTCAGCCCTGGCCTGGTGATCCACCATTTCGGCAGCAAGGCAGGTCTGCGCGAAGCATGCGACCAGCATGTCCTCGCGCAGACCGCCAGCCAGGGCAGGGAGAAAACAGACCCAGGCACCGCACGCCAATTGATCCAGGACTACCTCAACCACCCGGACCAGTACGCCAACGAGATCGCCTACATCCGTCGCTCCCTGGGCGACGAATCCGAGGCCGGCGACGCATTCTTCGACGCCGTGGTGCGCCAGACGCAGGACATCATCGAGGCCGGAATCGCTGCCGGCACCATCCGCGACTTCGACGACGTCCGGTCCACCGCCGTCGTCGTTGCATCAAACAGCCTTTCAATGCTCATGCTGGGCAGGCACCTCTCACGGGCGCTGGGTGCGGACGTAACAGAACCGCACGGCATAGGACCGGAACTGCTGCGGCAACTGACCATCCCCGCGCTGGACATCTACACCAACGGTTTCTATACGGATTCGCGGTTCCTGGACTCGGCCCGCGACGCCCTGCAGCAGGACACCATCAACCAAGGAAGGGAGCATGCCCCGTGACCCAGGCAATCGTCGTTGAGGGGTTGCGCAAGAAGTTCGGCCAGCGCGAGGTCCTCCACGGACTCGATTTCGCCGTTGAACCGGGAACGGTCTTCGGCGTCATTGGACCGAACGGAGCGGGCAAAACCACCACCATGCGCTGCCTGCTGGATATCATCCGGCCAAGCGCGGGAACCATTTCTGTGTTGGGCCAGGATCCACGCCGCGCCGGAACCGGACTCCGCCGCAGGATCGGTTACCTCCCCGGCGAACTCCACTTGGAGAACCGGACCACCGGCCGGCGAATGCTTGAACACTTCGAGGCCATCAGCGGCCCGGTACAGCCCAAATATGTCAACGAGTTGGCAGAACGGCTGGACCTGGATTTGGACCGGCAGACCCGCAAACTCTCCAAAGGGAACAAGCAGAAGCTCGGCCTCCTGCAGGCGTTCATGCACCGCCCCGAGCTACTGGTGCTCGATGAACCAACCAGCGGCCTGGATCCCCTGGTCCAACAGGAATTCCATTCACTGGTCCGCGAAGTGGTGGACGATGGCGCCACGGTCTTCCTCAGCTCACACGTGCTGAGCGAGGTCCAGCAGGCCGCCGACGCCGTAGCCATCCTCCGCGACGGCGGCATCGTGACCATCTCCACTGTTGAGGCCTTGAGGAACGCGGCCGTACGGCAGTTGCGGTTCAACGCGGCGGGCGCAGAAACGCACGACGTCGGGGCGCTGCTGGCGCGGGTGCCCGGCGTCGCCAACGTTGTGCTGCGGGAGCTTCCTGGTGACAGCGCAGCGGAAGCCGCCGTCGAAGCAACGGCGACGCTCTCGGGGCAGGTCCAGCCATTGGTGCAGGAGCTGGCTCGATTAAACCTCACGGACCTCGTCCTGGAGGAGCCGGATTTGGAGGAAGCCGTGCTGACTCTCTACACGGGTCATTATGTGGGCAACGGAAACGGGCGCGGCGGAAACGGGCGAAATGGAACTGGACACAAGTCCCTGAGCCACACGGAAGGAGCACACCATGTCTAAGTTCCTCCCCCTCTTCACGAAAGCCTTGACTGACTCGTGGCGGTCCACTCTCGCATGGGCCTTGGGACTAACGGCCGCGATCATGCTGTACCTGCCGCTGTATCCGTCCATCGGCGGCAGCGCGCAAATGCAGCAAATGATCGACGCACTCCCCCAGGAGATGACCAAGGCCCTGAACTATGACCAGATCGCCACCGGACCTGGCTATACCCAGGCCACCCTTTTCGGGTTGATCGGTTTCCTGCTGATGTCCATGGCCTCCGTCGGTTGGGGCGCGGCGGCAGTCGGCGGGGACGAGGAGTCTGGGCTGCTGGAATTGACCTTGGCCCATAGCGTGACCCGAATCCAGGTGGTCCTTGAACGCGCCCTGGCACTCGTGGTCCGCGTCGCGATCCTCTCAGCCTTGGTCTTCCTGCTGGTGCTGGTGCTGAACGGGCCCTCGAAACTGGATATCGACGTCGGGCATCTCTTCGGTGCGGTAGTGCTGTTTGCCGCTTTGGCACTGCTGAGCGGAACAGCGGCGCTGTGCGTAGGTGCGCTGACAGGACGGAAGGTTTATGCGATTGCGGCGGGTGCCGCCGTCGCCGTCCTCGGCTATGTCTTCAACGCTGTTGGGAGGCAAAGCCCCGACGTCGACTGGCTGCTGCACCTTTCGCCATACCACTGGGCGTACGGCAATTCACCCGTGACGAACGGTGCTGATTGGGGAGCGGCTGCCGGCCTGCTGGGTATTTCCGCGGCGCTTATCGCACTGGGCGCGGTTGCACTTCAACGGCGGGACGTCGGCGTTTAGTTATTCCTAACCCCACACGTGCGGAGCTGACCGGCGCGCTCCTGGGAGCGCATTGTTTTCGCGCCACTCATGGATCCACTCCGGCAATTCCAGATCAGCCGGCGGCGCCCCGAACTCAGCAATGATCTCTTCCTGCGTCACCGGCTTCCCCTTGTTGACCAAGCGGGTTGCGATGTGCGCGCGAGCGTAGATCTCACCGTCCACCACCATGCGCTGCTCAAAGTAGATGGCTTTGGTGTCCAGTCCGATGATGCGCGTTTCGATGGTGTAGCGCTGCCAGAGTTGCAACGACTTGCGGAAAGCGATGGTCTCTCCGGCTGCCACAGGACTCCAGCCGCGCCTGCGCATTTTTCTCCAGATACCGCTGCGAACCATGAGGTCGAAACGGCCAAGGTCCATCAAGGAGAAATACATGCCGTTGTTCACGTGCATCGCGATGTCGATGTCGGTCGGCAGGACCCGCAGGGGCAGCGAGGACGTTTCCCAAGCACCCAAGGGGGAACGCTTGGATGAAGTGAACAGCAGCATGAGGGTGCGGAGAAGCAAATGCATGCGAGCAATGTTACCCGCGAGTAACTTCGGAGGGAATAGACGGACCGCATGGTGGACAGGGTGTCGGGCGCAGCGTTAGTACATCCAGCGCTTTATGTCCAACGATTGCACAAACGTTTACCGCCAGTTCATCCATCCCGTGCACAATATCTGAAACCCGGAAACACCGACTCATACCCAGGGAGATCCCTTTGAGCACTCTGCAAACCACCAAACCGCACGCCGACGTCTGGCCCGACCTCGCCCGGCACCAGGACGTCGTGCTCCGGGACGCACGTGGCAACCGCATCGAAGGAACCATCGACGGCATGACCGATGACCACAGCACACTCTGGGTACAGCTCAAGGGCGGTCTGGGCCGGCAACTGGTTCACCACATGGACGGATACTGGCTGGAGACTCCCACCGTCTGATCCGTTTTCCGGTGGCGTGCAATGTTGCTGTGGCTAGGATTCCCGTATGACTCAAGCGCGATACCGGGACCTCGTCGAATGGCCCCTCATGGGGACAGCACTTGTTTTCCTCACGGCCTATGCCTGGCAGGTTGTAGGACGCGTGGACGGCACGGCCGCCCTCCCCTTCGAAATAATCCTCTGGATTACCTGGGGGATCTTCGCGCTGGACTACTTCGCCAACCTTTGGCTGGCCGAGGATCGAAGGCGATGGTTCATCTGGAACCTGCATGAACTCCTCATCGTGGTGCTCCCCTTCTTCCGACCACTCCGGCTTCTTCGGCTGGTCACGCTCCTGTCCGTACTGCAACGCACGGTGGGGGAAACCCTGCGCGGACGCGTAGCCACCTACGTTGCCGGCTCGGCCGCCATGTTGGTGCTCATCGGCGCCCTGGCAGTGCTTGACGTGGAGCAGAATGCACCGGACGCCAAGATCCTGACATTCGGCGACGCCGCTTGGTGGGCTATCACCACGATCACCACAGTTGGCTACGGAGACCTCTACCCCGTCACGCCCATCGGCCGGATCGTGGCGGCGGCACTCATGATGAGCGGGATTGCGGTCCTGGGTATTGTGACGGCCTCTATTGCCTCGTGGTTGGTGCAACGAATCGAGGAAAATGCGGAGGATGTTGCGGCTGCGGCCGAAAACAAGGCAGCAGCCGCCGAAGAACCGGTTCGCGCTGAATTGGCAGACCTTGTCACTGAGATTGCCGCACTGAGGCGTGAGATCGCGGAGCTTCGGGAGAGCGCGGCTTCGCGAGAGCCTCCAACCCAGGCGTGACACTGGGACGGAGTCGCCAACCAGCTGAGAATTCCCGGACTCGTTCGAATTCCCCGCCGCACAACGGTGAGTACAGCGAACAAGAGCGGGAGCCGCGGGTTCCTTGGCCTCTGAATTCGGGGCGCGTGCACCCCGAACGCGAAAAATCCCCGGAACCTGTTGGTTCCGGGGACTTTCCTTGGGTGGCAGATGAGGGATTCGAACCCCCGTAGGCGTTGCCAGCTGATTTACAGTCAGCCCCCTTTGGCCGCTCGGGTAATCTGCCGAACTTCAAAAGAAGATCACTTCCGGAGACCGTTTCTTTCGATCCGGTAACCGAAGGCAGAGATAACCTTACAGAACTTCCGGCCAAGAATCTAATCGAGGGCGGACACGCCGGAATGGCCGGTATTTCAGGCTTCTCCGAGGATCCGGCCAGCCAGTTTCGCTTCAAACTTTTCTGCTTGCTCGGCCGTGATTTGGTTGAGCTCCACAGCACGCAGCAAATCGGCATGCACCCCGTCCATACGCGAAGCCGCATCCGGCACCGGGCTCAGGACGATCGACGCCGCCACGGTCACCGCTGCCACCGCACTCGCCGCGGCTGCCGCTGCAGTCCCGATCGAACCAGCTGCCGCGGATGCGGATTTCGTGACGTAGTGGACGGCCTTGTGGCTCATGCTTACCTCCGGGGGTGGGCTCTTCCAACTGGTACAACTCTCAAACATCCACCTCGGTTCCAACCAAGCATGTGCTGTGAGTGAACTGTGAAAGTTATCCACGGCCCCATCCCGCGCCTTCCGTACTAGGCTGGATGGCAGACAAACCGCCCTTACCGGGCCCCCAACCTAAGGAGAGTCATGGCAGGCGAATCAACATTCGACGTCGTCAGCAAGGTAGACAAGCAAGAGGTCGCCAACGCGCTCAACCAGTCCCAGAAGGAAATCGCGCAGCGCTACGACTTCAAGGGAGTCGGCGCGGAGATTGACTTCAGCGGCGAAAAGATCCTCATGAAGGCCAACTCCGAGGATCGCGTCCTCGCCGTCCTGGACGTCTTCCAGTCCAAGCTCATCAAGCGTGGCATCTCCCTGAAGTCCCTGGATCAGGGCGAGCCCTACCCCTCCGGCAAAGAATTCCGGCTGGAGTGCACCATCAAGGAGGGTATCGCGCAGGACATCGCCAAAAAGATCAACAAGATCATCCGCGACGAAGCCCCCAAGTCCGTCAAGTCCCAGATCCAGGGCGACGAGCTTCGCGTCACTTCCAAGTCCCGCGATGACCTGCAGGAAACCATGAACATCCTCAAGAAGTTCGAAGAGGCAGACCTGCAGTTCGTGAACTTCCGCAGCTGACTGCCGACGCTGCACCGCCAGCGTCATAAAAGCCGGAGTCCGGCGCCGCTCAGGGCGCTGGACTCCGGTTTTTTATGGCCTGGCTACAGCGATTGTCGTAATAGCCGCGGACATTAGGGCACAAACTTTTTGCGTAATCACCTGATGGCAGTATTCTTCTTCATTAGGCAAGCCTAAGTATGGCTACCCTGAGTGAAAGAAATGCACATGACCGCCAACTTCCTGATAGGCCTGCGTGAGGGCCTCGAGGCCTCGCTCATCGTGGTCCTCCTGATGGCCTACCTCATCAAGACCGGCCGGCAGTCCCTGCTCCCCCGGCTCTGGACCGGCGTCGGGCTGGCCATTGCCATCTCCCTCGCTTTCGGCGCCCTTCTTACTTTCGGCCCGCGGGGCCTCACCTTCGAGGCCCAGGAAGCGATCGGCGGAGGGCTGTCCATTGTTGCCGTAGGCCTCGTGACCTGGATGGTCTTCTGGATGGCGCGCACCGCCCGCAGCCTCGGAAGCGACCTCCGGTCCCACGTGGACAAAGCAGCCGACGGCGCCGCATGGGGCCTTGTGCTGGTTGCGGCACTGGCCGTGGGCCGCGAAGGACTCGAAACCGCCCTCTTCATTTGGGCGGCAGCGCAAGCCACCGGCGAAACCACGTTCCCCCTCCTTGGTGCCCTGCTTGGCCTCCTGACAGCTGCCGGACTCGGATACCTGCTGCACCGCGGCGTCCTCAAGGTCAACCTGGGCCGCTTCTTCACATGGACGGGAGTTGGACTCATCGTCATTGCCGGGGGCGTCCTTGCTTATGGCGTCCACGATCTCCAGGAAGCCGGCATCCTTCCCGGCCTGCATAGCCTGGCCTTCGACCTCTCAGCCGCCGTTCCGCCGTCGTCCTGGTACGGGACCTTGCTGAAGGGCACACTGAACTTCTCCCCGGCCAGCACGTGGCTGGAAGCAGCAGCCTGGCTGCTGTATGTCATCCCGGTCCTGTTCCTGTACATCCGGGCCAACCGCTCCCATCCTCCGGCGGCAGCAGCGAAGACGCCCGCGGCGAACCCGGCAGTCGCCCTGCAGCAGTAAGAACCCAGAGCTTCTCCAACTCGACGCGCAGGCCCTCGCACCCCGCGCCTTCCCCCAACACAAAGGACCCCCATGCTTGGCACGTTCCTGTCCACGTCCACTTCCCCGAAGCTTCGCAGGACCCTCACCGTCATTGGCGCAGCCGCCGCCGTCCCCATGGTTCTGGCGGGCTGCACTGACAATGCGAAAACCACGGCGGCCACGGATGGGCCGATCCAGGTCAGCAGTACCGCTAATGAATGCAAGGTCTCCACAGGCACTGCGCCCAGCGGCAACCTGACGTTTGCCGTGAAGAACGAAGGCACCGAGGTCACCGAGTTCTACCTGCTGGCCGAGGACGGTTTGCGGATCATCGGTGAAGTGGAGAACATCGGGCCTGGAATTACGCGGAACCTGGTGCTCACGGCTCCTGCAGGCAAGTACAACACCGCCTGCAAGCCGGGTATGCAGGGCGACGGCATCCGGGCTTCGTTCGAGGTCACGGAATCCGGAAACAAGCCAAGCGCAGATGCTGACTTCCAAAAGCTGCTTGAGACCGGCTCCCAGCAGTACGCCGCTTACGTCAAGGACCAAACGGAGCAACTCGTCACGGGCACCAAGGCCTTCGCAGACGCCTTCGCAGCCGGTGACGCCGCCAAGGCCCGTGAGCTCTATGCCGCGACCCGCATGCACTGGGAGCGGATCGAGCCCGTTGCCGAGTCGTTTGGCGATCTCGACCCCAAGCTGGATGCGCGCGAGGCCGATCTCGAGCCTGGCCAGGAGTGGACCGGCTGGCACCGCGCCGAGAAGGATTTGTTCCCGTCAGCGGACTACGCCGCCATGACGCCGGCCGAACGGACCGCGATTTCCACTCAGCTGGTTGCAGATACTGCGGACCTCGCAACGCGTACCCGCACGGTGGAGTTGACGGCAGACAAGCTGGGCAACGGCGCCAAGGAACTCCTCGATGAGGTTGCTACCGGTAAGGTGACGGGCGAGGAAGAGATCTGGTCCCACACCGACCTCTGGGATTTCCAGGCCAACGTGGACGGCGCCCGCATCGCCTTCCAGAGCCTGAAGCCGGCCTTGGAGCAAAAAGACGCCGAGCTTGCCAAGTCCCTGGACGAGAAGTTCACAGCCCTCCAGGTCCAACTTAAGAAGCACGCCAAGGGCGATGGCTTCTCCTACTACAACGAGTTGAGCCAGGATCAAATCCAGCAGCTCGCCGCGCTGGTCGATTCCTTGGGCGAACCGCTGTCCAAGCTCACCTCGGCCGTCGTGCTGTGAGCGGCTGCCCCTACGGGCACACCGGCGAAGCCCCCGAAACTCCAGGTGCCGGACAGCCACTGGATGTGAACGATTCCCCGCGCCCAGGCGAGGCGACCGGCGTCGTAGGTTCCGAAGCGACGTCCGACGGCGGTGCGTCAGCTACCGCTGGCACCTCCCGACTGTCCCGCCGCGGCCTCCTTTCCCTTGCCGGAGTGGGCGGCGCAGGCGCAGTGGCTGGCATCGCCGCCGGTTTCCTGGGCCACGACGTGGTCGCGGCCGGTGCTGCGTCGGCCGCGGAATCCGACACAGGGGATGCTGTTGTTCCCTTTTTCGGCGAGCACCAAGCTGGCATCACGACTCCGGCCCAGGACCGCCTTCACATGGCTGCCTTTGATGTCACCACCGAGGACCGGAAAGAGCTGATCAAGCTCCTGAAGGATTGGACCGCTGCGGCTGAGGCCATGACGGCAGGCCGCAGCACAGGCGCGACTGGCGCCGTCGATGGCCCTTACGACGCCCCGCCGGAAGACACCGGTGAAGCGCTGGACCTGGCCGCCGCACAATTGACGTTGACCTTCGGTTTCGGCGCAGGGCTGTTTGAGAAAAATGGCAAGGTGCGCTTTGGCTTGGACGGTCGCAGGCCCGAAGCCTTGATCGACCTCCCGCACTTCCCGGGCGACGACCTTCAAGCTGGCCGCACCGGTGGCGACATCGTGGTCCAGGCGTGCGCCGACGACCCCCAAGTGGCCGTCCACGCCATCCGTAACCTTGCGCGCATCGGCTTCGGAAAGGTGCGGGTTCGCTGGTCCCAATTAGGCTTTGGCCGCACGTCCTCCACGTCACGGGCGCAGGTGACGCCCCGCAACCTCTTCGGCTTCAAGGACGGCACCAACAACCTCAAGGTTGAGGACAACGCCCTCCTCGATGAGCATGTCTGGGTAGATTCCCCGGCTTCCTCGAAGGAAGAGTGGATGAGGGGCGGCAGCTATCTTGTGGCGCGCAGGATCCAGATGCACATCGAGATCTGGGACCGAACGTCCCTGCGCGAGCAGGAGGGCCTGATCGGCCGGACGAAGGGCGTGGGAGCGCCGCTGTCCGGTGGCGAAGAGTTCACGGCGCCCGATTTCAAGCTCGCTGGCCGCAATGGTGATCCACTCATCCCCTTGGACTCGCACGTCCGGCTGGCCCACCCCGACCAGAACGGGGGTGTGCGGATGCTTCGCCGCGGCTACAACTTCACGGATGGCTCAGACGGGCTCGGGCACTTGGACGCAGGGCTGTTCTTCATCGCGTTTGTCAAGGATCCCCGGACCCACTACGTTCCCATGCAGATGGCTCTGGCCAAGGGCGATACCTTATCCGTCGAATACCTGAAACATACCGGCTCGGGCCTTTTCGCCGTGCCTCCTGGGATCCAGCAGGGCGGCTTCATCGGCGAAGGACTTTTCGGCTGATTCCTCTATTACGTCGTGAACCCGCTATTCCGTTGTTGGCCCCCCACGGAATAGCGGGTTCACGACGTTTTAGGCCTTAGGAAAGCGGCGTCCTTAGGAAAGCGGCCGGCCGGCCATCCGCTCAAGCCTGGTGATGCGTTCCTTCATGGGCGGGTGTGTAGAGAACAGGCGCCGCATGCCACCGCCTCGGAACGGGTTCGCGATCATGAGGTGGGAAGCATTCACGAGCCTTTGATCCTGCGGGAGCGGAAGTTGGGAGACACCAGATTCGATCTTGCGCAGGGCTGAGGCGAGCGCCAGCGGATCGCCGGTCAGCGCGGCCCCGTCCTCATCGGCGTCGTACTCGCGGGTACGGGAGATCGCCATTTGGATCAGGGAGGCCGCGAACGGCGCCAGCAGGGCCATGGCGATCATCGCGATGGGGTTGGCGTTGCGCCGGTCCCCTCCGCCGAAGAACAACAACATCTGCCCCACGGACGTGATCACGCCCGCAACGGCGGCAGCTACGGACGACGTCAGGATGTCACGGTTGTACACGTGCATGAGCTCATGCCCCAGGACACCCCGGAGCTCGCGGGCATCAAGGACATGCAGGATTCCCTCGGTGCAGCAGACCGCGGCGTTCTTGGGACTGCGGCCGGTAGCGAAGGCGTTGGGCGTCATGGTGGGAGAGAGGTAAATCCGCGGCATGGGCTTGTTGGCCCGCACGGAAAGCTCCCGGACAATCTGGTACAGCTGTGGGGCTTGGGCTTCGGTGACGGGATAGGCGGCCATGGAGCGGATGGCGATCTTGTCGCTGTTCCAGTAGCCGTAGGCGGTGGTGGCTACCCCGATCAGGGCAAAGATCCAGATGGGCGTGGTGCTGCGCGTGCCGGCCCCGATAATGGCGCCCAAACCCAACAGCACCGCCCACAGCACACCGAAAAGTGCTGCGGTCTTGAGTCCATTGTTGTGTTTGTGCACGGTTGTTCTTTCACTTTCTTTGGCTCGTGAATGGTTGTGTACGGATTAACTCTGTAGCGATTAACGCCGACGGCGGTCGCCGTGTTCCGCAGCTGTCACGCCTGGGCTGGCGTCGACCTTTTGGGCCGGCGTCGACTCTTGTGCCAACACCGTCCTGCCTGCAACAATCCTGCTGGCTATGGCACCGGATGCTTCGCATCGTACGCGACGAAGCCCGGCTGCAGGCGCGAAGCCAGCCAGGCCAAGACAATGCAGACGATCCCGCCCATCAGCAGCACTCCGCCTTCGCTAACGAATTGCGTGACACCTCCAGCCAGCATGTCCCCCACTCGAGGGCCTCCTGCGACCACCACGATGAACACTCCCTGCAGTCGTCCGCGCAGGTGATCGGGCGTCGCGGACTGGAGGATGGTGGTCCGGAAGACCGCGCTGACAGAATCCGAAATCCCCGCCAGCGCACAACACAACGCCGCAGGAAGGAGCCAGGGCGTTACGCCCTCGCGGCCCGAATCTCCAGCCAGCAACACCACCACTCCAAAGGCTGCAATCGAGGCGCCCCATCCGACCACCGACCACACCACTGCGCTGCCTTGGCGCCTCACCCTGCCGAGGGGACCGGAAAACAGTCCGGCCAGGAAGGCGCCCACGGCGGTAGATGCCAGCAGCACGCCCACCGTTGTTTCACCGCCGCCAATCATGACTGCCCCAATTGCAGGCATCAGGGCACGGGGTTGGGCGCAGATCATGGCGATGAGGTCGATGATGAAGGTCATCCGGACATTGGGCCGCGTACCTAGGAACCGGAAGCCCTCCACTACGGAGCGAAGCCCGGGCCGGACGGCCTCCTTTGACGGTGGCAGCGGCGGGAGTTTGGCGAGGCCCCACAGGGCAAAGGTGAAACTGATGACATCGATCGTGTAAGTCCATCCGAAACCGATCGTGGCCACCAGCACGCCCGCCAGGAGCGGCCCGGCGGTCATGGACAGGCCGAACGTCAGCATGCTCAAGGCGTTCGCCGCCGGGAGCAGGTCCTTCCGGACAAGGAGCGGAATGATGGCGCTTCGGGCGGGACCATTGATGCCTTGTGCACCACTTTGGATGGCAACCAACGCGTAAAGGATCCAGATGTTGCCGATCTCCAGCCACGCCTGCAGTGCCAAACCGGCGGTGCTGGCCCAAAGCACCAGTGATGCGATCAGCGCTACTTTGCGGCGATCGTAGGCATCGGAGATAGAGCCGCCGTATAGTCCGGTGATGACCAGCGGAACCAGCGCGAAGATACCCAGAAGGCCTACATAGAAGCTCTCCTGGGTCAGACGGTAAACCTCCAGGCTGACGGCCACCAACGTGAGCTGGGTACCGATGGCAGCCACCGAAGCCCCAAGCCAAAGCCGCCGGAAGGCCACGCTCTCCTTGATCGGGGTGATGTCTGCCAGTAGTTTCGCCACCTAGCCACCCTAGCGACCCAAGCGAACCCCAGTGACGTCGTTGCCCGCTTCGCTTGAATAACGCGTCTCCCGCCGTAACGCGCTGGTTGGTAGGCTCACCCGGGGGAAGGAGTCCACATGGTCTTGTCGCGACGATTGCTGTTCCGCTCGGGCATCTGGGAAATTGCCAGGCCGCGCCACCCCCTGACGGCCGGCCATATTCTGATCCGCCTCTCGGACCCCTCCACGGAATTTACGGAATCCTCTGCGGCTGACTGGTTGTTCTGCCACAACCTCGCCCGGGCAGCATTGGACGACGTCCTTGGCGCGAAGCGGTTCGCGGTGACGTTCGCCCATCGGTGGCACCCGTTGGGTTCGGCTGTCGGCGAGCCGGTGGCTGAGTCTTCCACACCCACGTTCCACCTGTTCGCTCGTTGGGAGGCGGAAACCACGACGCCGGGACGCCAACTCGCGCTGCCGGCCCACCATCGCGTTCCCGAGCCTGAGGACAGCCTGGAAATCGTCGATGCGCGGATCCGGGATTCGCTGCGGCTTGGTGCCGCCAGCATCCCCAAAGCACCCACCGGGAAGGTGGGGTCCGCGCCTGTGGCCATGTCCGGCGTCGTGCCCGTCCCGATGCCTGTCCTGGTTCCCTTGGTCGCGACAATTGACGCAGGCCGCCATCACAGCGTGATTGAGCCCGCCAGCGGGGCGGCTGCGATTTCCAATGTCCTTCCCGGGGAACTCGTTGCCATGGGGAGCGCCTTGGATGCCCTGCCGTTGACCAGTGGACTCACTGGCTTTAGCTGTGTGGCTGTCGAGGGCGGGAATCCGGGTTCAGCCCTCCGCATCCACGCGGTGGGTCGATCTGCCGCGGAACAGGACAATCCGATGGTGGATTTGTTTAATTTGCCGGAAGTTAGCCGTGCCTTATTGTGAACTGCTCAAAATAAGTGGTTCAATGAGTGCATGACCGATCACACAGCCGACCAGGAAGCATGGGCCAGTGCCCTGCATGCCCACGGCAGGCGTGTGACCAAACAGCGGCTGGCAGTGCTGGCCGCGGTCCAGCACCATCCGCACTCCCCGGCAGAAGGCATCCTTGCTGCTGCCCGCAAAGAGCTCCCTGAACTGACGGCGCAGTCCGTTTACGTTGTGCTTAGCGACCTCACGGATTTGCAGATGCTGCGCCGCTTTGAACCCCCGCACTCCCCGGCGCTCTACGAAACCCGGGTGGGCGATAACCACCACCACGCCGTCTGCATCAGTTGCGGCCGCGTGGAAGACGTGGACTGCGCCGTGGGACACGCACCGTGCCTCACGCCGCACTGGGATGAAAATTCCAAGCCAATGACCATCCAGATCGCAGACGTCCTGTATCAGGGCATCTGCCAGGATTGCCAGGCAAAACAACAGCTCCCCAAACAAACGTCCGTAACTCAAAAATAAGAACAAGGAGAACAATGACTGCTATTTCAACAACCCAGTCAGGTGCCCCCGTTACTTCCGACGCGCACTCCAAGTCCGTCGGCGCCGACGGTGCCATCATCCTGACCGACCACTATCTGGTGGAAAAGCTTGCGCAGTTCAACCGCGAGCGGGTCCCGGAGCGTGTAGTGCACGCCAAGGGTGGCGGCGCTTTTGGTACGTTCAAGACCACCTCGGACGTATCGGCCTACACCAAGGCCGCGTTCCTGCAGCCGGGCGCCGAGACGGACATGCTGATCCGTTTCTCCTCCGTTGCAGGCGAGAATGGTTCTCCTGACACTTGGCGCGACCCCCGCGGTTTCGCCGTGAAGTTCTACACCTCCGAGGGCAACTACGACCTCGTGGGCAACAACACCCCGGTGTTCTTCATCCGCGACGGCATCAAGTTCCCGGACTTCATCCACTCCCAGAAGCGCCTCCCGGGTACCCACCTGCGTGACGCTGACATGCAGTGGGACTTCTGGACCCTCTCCCCCGAATCCGCACACCAGGTCACTTGGCTCATGGGCGACCGTGGCCTGCCGGCTTCGTGGCGTGAAATGCAGGGCTACGGCTCGCACACCTACCAGTGGATCAACGCCGCTGGTGAGCGTTTCTGGGTCAAGTACCACTTCAAGTCCAACCAGGGCGTCAAGACCATCACCGGTGACCAGGCTGAGCAGCTGGCAGGCTCGGATGCAGACTTCTACATCCGCGACCTCTCCGAGAACATCAAAGCCGGCAACTTCCCCTCCTGGGAACTGCACGTCCAGGTCATGCCTTACGAGGATGCCAAGACGTACCGCTTCAACCCGTTCGACCTCACCAAGGTCTGGCCGCACGCGGATTACCCGCTGATCCACGTGGGCACCATGGAGCTGAACAAGAACCCGGAGAACTACTTCGCGCAGATCGAGCAGGCCACCTTCGCGCCGTCGAACTTCGTACCGGGCATCGCTGCCTCACCGGACAAGATGCTGCAGGCCCGCATCTTCTCCTACGCCGATGCACACCGCTACCGCGTGGGTACCAACCACGCCCAGATCCCGGTGAACCAGCCCAAGAACCAGGTCAACAACTACAGCCAGGACGGCGCCGGACGTTACCTGTTCAACGCCCCCACCACCCCGGTCTACGCACCGAACTCCGTTGGTGGCCCGGCTGCTGTTGAGCCCACTTCACCGGCAGGTGGCTGGGAGAACGACGGCGAGCTCACACTCTCCGCGCACACCCTGCACTCCGAGGACAGCGACTTCGGCCAGGCCGGTACCCTGTACCGCGAGGTCTACGACGACGCTGCCAAGGCCCGCCTTCTGGACACCATCACCGGTGCCGTGGGCGGCGTGAAGAGCGCCGACATCAAGGAACGCGCCATCCAGTACTGGACCAACGTTGACGCCGAACTCGGCGCCAAGCTGCGCGCCAACCTCGGTGCAGGCCAGGCCTCCTCTGACGCCGAAGCAGCCAACAAGCTCTAAGCGTCCGGATCGGTAGGAATTACCGTCGAACACCCCGTTGCGGATCTCCGCAGCGGGGTGTTCTTCTTTGTTTTTCCACATAGGCAGGCCGGGCTCTGGCTGCGCTGGTGCCATGGTCCATAGGATCCTTCCATGAGCACATTCGAGGGAATTCCATCCGCAGCCTTCCGCTTCTACGAAGAACTGGAAGAGAACAACAACCGCGAGTGGTGGTTGGAGCACAAAGACATTTATGACGCCGCCGTCAAGGAGCCGCTGGTGGCACTCCTTTCAGAGCTGGAGCCTGAGTTCGGGCCGGCGAAGATCTTCCGGCCAAACAGGGACATCAGGTTCTCCCAGGACAAGTCGCCCTACAAGACGGCCCAGGGCGCCTTTGCAGCGTCACAGGAAGGCCTGGGGTTCTACCTCCAGGTCAGCGCCGATGGTCTGTTGATCGGCGGCGGCTGCCATTCATATACTCCCGCGCAATTGGCACGCTTCCGCGCCGCTGTGGACGCTCCTGAAAGTGGAGGGGAATTGCAGCAGATTGTGGATTCAGTTGCCGCAACTGGTTTCGCCATCCAAGGCGAGATGCTCAAGACCGTTCCGCGGGGCTTCGATAAAGATCATCCACGCGCCGAGCTCCTGAAGCACAAGTCCTTGTCGGCCGGGGTTGAGGTTGGTGAACCGGAATGGCTCTCCACGCCGTCAGCCAAACAGGAGATCGCTGATCGCTGGGAAGTGCTGAGGCCGCTTGTGGACTGGGTGGGGAAACACGCTGCGCCGTAGTCCCTGCCCCTTTCACGGTGTCCGGTCCCCAGTGCCCTGGGTTGACGGCCCAGGAACGCCAAAAGCGACTGGGTACACCAAAAGCGCCCGGGAATTGATTCTCCCGAGCGCTTCCGATGATAATTCGAGCCAGCTGTCTGACAGGCAGCTGGGATTGGTTTAGACCTTGGTAAAGGAGTCTTCGTCCTCGTCGCCCGTGACCGCAGTAGTTGCAGAACCGCCATTGACGGCTGCCTTGGCTGAGGCGAACTTCTCGTTGAGCCGCGAGTGGCGCTGCCCGTAAGAGAAGTAGATGACCATGCCGATAACCAGCCAGATCGCAAAGAAGATCCAGGTTTCGACCGCCAGGTTGGTCATGAGGTAGACGCACAGGATCGCGGACACCCAGGGCAAGACCTTGCCGAAGGGGACCCGGAACGCAGGCTTAAGGTCCGGGCGCTTCTTGCGCAGCACCAGGATGCCCAGGCTGACCATCACAAAGGCGGACAGGGTTCCAATGTTAATCATTTCCTCGAGGAGATCCACATTGGTCAATCCGGCCACCAGTGCAACTGCTGCGCCACAGATGATCTGCAGGCGTGCAGGGGTGGAGCGCTTCTCGCTGGTCTTGGACAGCGACCGCGGCAGCAGTCCGTCGCGGCTCATGGCCAACACCACACGGGAAAGGCCCATGAGCAGCACCATGATCACCGTGGTCAGGCCCACAAGGGACCCAAAAGCAATGACCTTGGCGGCGTCGTTGTTGCCCACGGCCTCGAAAGCTGTGGTCAGCGTGGGGTTCTTTTCCTCCGCCAGTTGGGTGTAGGAGACCATGCCGGTCAACGCGAGGGAGACCAGGATGTAGAGCAACGTCACCACAGCCAGGCCACCGAAGATGCCGCGTGGCAGTGTCTTCTGCGGATTCTTGACCTCTTCCGCGGAGGTTGCAACAACGTCAAACCCAATGAAGGCGAAGAACACCAGGGCAGCACCAGCGAAAATGCCCAAGGTGCCGTACTGGGCAGGAGCAGCACCGGTCAGGAAACCGAAGAAGGACTGCTTCATGACATCAGCGGCGCCTGTGCCCGTAGTCGGCTCCGAGGCAGGAATGAACGGTGTGTAGTTGGAGAATTTCACGTAGCTGAAGCCCACAACGATCACGAACAGCACTACTGCGATCTTGATCAAAGTGAAGATGTTGCCAACGCGGGCGGACAACTTCGTCCCCAGCACCAGCAGCACAGTGAAGATCGCGACAATGAGGAAGGCGCCCCAATAGAGGTCAACGCCGCCCAGGCTGAGCGACGGCGGAATGTCCAGGCCCATCAGGGCGAAGACTTTGCTGAGGTAGATGCCCCAGTACTTGGCGATCACCGCGGCAGCAGTAAAGAGTTCGAGGATGAGGTTCCATCCAATGATCCACGCGAGTACCTCGCCCATGGTGGCGTACGTGAACACGTAGGCCGAACCTGCCACGGGGATGGCCGTGGCAAATTCGGCATAGCACATGATGGCCAAGGCGCACGTGACGGCTGCGATGGCAAAGGAGATGGTGACGGCCGGGCCGGCAAAGTTTGCAGCAGCCTTGGCGCCAACGGAGAAGATACCGGCACCGACAGCGACGGCGACACCCATAATCATCAGGTCCCAGGTACTGAGGCTTCGCTTCAGCTTGCGCCCGGGCTCGTCGGCGTCGGCGATCGACTGCTCGATCGACTTGGTCCTGAAAATGTTCATAAAAATGCCACATTCTGGATGGGGGTGGTATAGGACTCATCAAGAATAGTGTCCGGTCAGTGGACGGCCATATTTATCCCAGATAGTGAGACGGGTCCCGACTCCGCGTTACTGATGTGACTGGTGTGACGGAGGCGAGTAGCCCCCGTCACACCACTAAACACCTGGGACGTCCCAGTCCATGATGGTGGAGCGGATCAGGAACCGCTTCCCCTCCGGGGACTCGACGGAGAAGCCGCTTCCTCGACCTGGGACCACGTCAACAGTGAGGTGTGTGTGGGACCAGTAGACGAATTGTTCCCTGGACATCCAAAACTCGAGAAGCTTTGGATCCTGGCCCGTTCCAGTTGCGAAGCCTGCACTGAGGTCGAACCTGCCGAGGAGGACATCCGAATCGCCTGTGAGGAACTCCCCCGCCGGGTAGCACATGGGAGCGGAGCCGTCGCAGCACCCACCGGATTGATGGAACATGAGCGGGCCATGCTGCTCCCAGAGCTTCCTCAAGAGTTCGACGGAGGCCGCGGTGAGCGCCACCCGGGAAAAGGTCTCCCCGGAGAGCGTCACCGCGGCTTCCAATACGGGGTGGTCCATCAGAACTTCAGAACCACTCGGCCATCGATCTTGGCGTGCTTCATCTCGTCAAAGACCGCGTTGACCTCGGACAGCTCGCGGGTGGAGACCGTTGGCTTGATCTTGCCTTGTGCGTAGAACTCCAACGCTTCCTCAAGATCCTGGCGGGTGCCCACAATCGATCCCCGGACAGTGAGTCCCTTAAGGACGATCTCGAAAATCGGCGCCGGGAAGTCACCCGGAGGAAGCCCGTTGAAGACGATGGTTCCGCCACGGCGGGCCATTCCGATTGCTTGCCCGAAGGCAGAGGGGTGCACCGCCGTCACCAGAACACCGTGGCAGCCGCCGGTTTCGCGCTGGATAACTTCTGCCGGATCCTCATGAAGTGCGTTGACCGTCAGCTCAGCGCCGTGTTCCCTGGCCAACGCCAGCTTGTCGTCGGCAATATCCACCGCGGCTACACGAAGTCCCATGGCCACCGCATACTGGACGGCAATGTGTCCCAATCCGCCGATTCCGGAGATCGTGACCCACTGGCCAGGCCTGGCTTCGGTCATCTTCAAGCCCTTGTAGACGGTGACTCCGGCGCACAATACCGGAGCAACCTCCACAGGATCCGAGCCCTGGGGGATGCGCGCCGCAAAACGCGTATCCACCAACATGTACTCGCCAAACGAGCCATCCACACTGTAGCCACCGTTCTGCTGGGACTCACACAGCGTTTCCCATCCAGTGCGGCAGTACTGGCAATCTCCGCATGCAGACCACAGCCAGGCGTTGCCAACAAGATCCCCGACGGCAACGTCCGTTACCCCTTCGCCCAGGGCCACCACTTCACCCACTCCCTCATGGCCGGGAATGAACGGAGGTGTTGGTTTGACCGGCCAGTCACCTTCGGCGGCGTGCAAGTCGGTATGACATACCCCCGACGTGATCAGGCGCACCAGCGCTTGGCCGGGACCCGGCGTCGGCCTTTCCACGTCCATGACCTTAAGGTCGGTTCCGAACTCAGTGACTACTGCTGCTTGCATGGTTGTCGACATTGACGATCTCCTTTGATCGATGAACAGGATGGGTTTAGAAGAAGCCGAGTTTGTTCTCGTTGTAGCTGACCAACAGGTTCTTGGTCTGCTGGTAGTGGTCCAGCATCATGGCGTGGTTTTCACGGCCAATGCCTGAGGACTTGTAGCCACCGAAGGCGGCACCGGCCGGGTAGGCGTGGTAGTTGTTGACCCACACGCGGCCGGCCTGGATTTCCCGGCCTGCGCGGTAAGCCACATTTCCGTTGCGCGACCAAACGCCGGCACCCAGGCCATACAGAGTGTCATTGGCGATGCCAATGGCGTCGTTGTAGTCGCTGAACCTAGTCACGGAGACCACAGGGCCGAAGATCTCCTCCTGGAAGATCCGCATCCTGTTGTGGCCTTCGAAAATCGTCGGCTGGACGTAGTAGCCGCCGGCAAAGTCACCGGAAAGCTCTGCCCGTGCGCCGCCCGTGAGGACCTTGGCGCCCTCCTGCTTTCCAATGTCGATGTAGGAGAGGATCTTTTCCAGTTGGTCGTTGGATGCCTGGGCACCGATCTGGGTTTCCGTGTCCAGAGGGTTGCCCTGGATGATCTTGTTGGTGCGGGCTACGACGTCAGCCATGAAGGAGTCGTAAATCCCCTCCTGGACCAAAGCACGCGACGGGCACGTGCAGACCTCGCCCTGGTTGAAGGCGAAGAGCGTGAAGCCCTCCTGTGCTTTGTCGTAGAAAGCGTCATTCTGGGCTGCGACGTCGTCGAAGAAAATGTTGGGGCTCTTGCCGCCAAGTTCCAACGTGACAGGGATGAGGTTGTTGGACGCGTACTGGCTGATAAGCCGGCCCGTGGTGGTCTCGCCCGTGAAGGCGATCTTGCGGATACGTGGGCTGGAAGCCAGCGGCTTTCCGGCTTCCACGCCGAAACCATTGACGACGTTCACTACACCCGCGGGCAGCAGGTCGCCGATCAATTCCATGAGGACGAGGATGGACGTCGGCGTCTGCTCGGCTGGTTTGAGCACGACGGCGTTACCGGCGGCAAGCGCGGGGGCCAGCTTCCACACGGCCATGAGGATGGGGAAGTTCCAGGGGATGATCTGGCCCACCACGCCCAGGGGTTCCTTGAAGTGGTAGGCGGTGGTGTCGTCATCGAGCTGCGAAAGGTGGCCCTCTTGGGCACGGACAGCGGAGGCGAAGTAGCGGAAGTGATCGGCCGCCAAGGGAATGTCCGCGTTGAGTGTCTCCCGGACGGGTTTGCCGTTGTCCCATGTCTCGGCAACCGCGAGCAGCTCTACGTTCTCGTCTATGCGGTCGGCGATCTTGTTCAGAATCGCGGCACGTTCCGTTGCTGAGGTCTTGCCCCATGAAGGCGCTACCTTGTGCGCGGCATCGAGGGCCAGTTCGATGTCCTCGGCCGTGCCACGGGCAACTTCGCAGAAAGCTTTGCCAGTGACGGGCGTGATGTTTTCGAAGTAGGCGCCCTTGACGGGAGCAACCCATTCCCCACCAATCCAGTTCTCGTACCGGTCCTTGAAGGTGACCTTCGAACCCTCGGCACCCGGCTGTGCATAAACGGTCATTGCTAGCTCCTTTGCTGCGAATCACGGTGGCTGTCGCCATTGATTCGAGCCTAGGAGCGGGCAGGTTGCAGCTACGTTGCAACCATGTGAGTCAGCTCACGCGGGTGGTTCAGGCGCGTGGTTCAGGCCGTCAGTTCCGTTTCGATCCGCTCAAGGTCAGCCACGACGGCGGCCCGCTTGGGTGAGCGCGGCGGCAGCAGCTTCAGGACGGCAAGGCGGAGTTCGACGTCGTATTTCGCCTCGGGCAGCTCAGCGTACTTCAAGAGCGAATCGACACTGCCGTCACTGAGCAGCGCTTCCCGCAACAGATGCGAAACCCGCTCACGCAACTGCACGACGCCGGGCGCCTCCGACCGCGGCAGGACGGCACCTTTGTAGATCTCCAACGCAATCCGATGGGCCCCGCGCTGCAGGCAATTGAGCACCTGGCCGGAATCGGGAAGCAACTCGACAGGCAAACGGTACGGCCGCGATTCGGGAACTGCCTCGGGGCTTAGCTCATGGAGAACCTTGCGCAGGCGCACCATTTCGGCCCGCAACGTCACAGCCGAGCCGTCTCCTGGGTATAGCTGGGCGCAGAGGTCATCCGCACTGAGGCCGGTCGGCTGACTGCAGAGGATAGCCAGGATTTCGCTGTGCCGGGCGGACAGGGAAACGGTCCGGCCATCAATGCTGAGAAGGGCCTGATCGCGGCCCAACAACTGCAGGCTATTCCGGTACAGAGTGTGGCTGGAAGCGGAAGCTGAGCTTCGGCGTCGTGGTTTGTCCCGGACGGCGGCGGCGAGCTGGAGACGTTCGATGCGCAACTGCGCCTGTGCGGCCGCAACCGTTGCTTCCACCAGGGAAACTGTGTGCGGGGCCACCGCGGTCTCCGTTCCAGTGATGTCCACAACGCCCAGCACGGCACCGGAATCGGGATCATGGAAGGGAACGGCGGTACAACTCCAGGGGTGAACTGATCTCTTGAAGTGCTCGGCACCGGAGATCTGGATGCTCCGATCCAGGGCCAGCGCCGTCCCGGGCGCGCTTGTACCCACTGAAGCTTCGGACCAATCTGCGCCCGCAACGAACATCATTCCTTCGGCCCTGCGCTGCATGACGGGATCGCCATCCACCCACAAAAGCCGCCCGACGTCGTCCCCCACCGCCACGAGCAACCCGCTGTCATGGCTGGGCTGGACCAGGAGCTTCCTGATGACGGGCATGATCGCGGCCAGCGGGTGTTGCCGGCGGTAGTCCTCCAGTTCGTCACGGTCCATCGCGAGCGGCGCTTCGGGAACATCGGGATTGGCCAGCAGGCTGGCCGATCGTTGCCAGGATTCGCGCACCAACCGCCGGAGGCCGGAGATTTCCTCCGGAGTCCCGGCCCGCAGCATGTCCAGTTGCTCGTGGCTTCCCAGGTTTTCATGGGCCGCCAGGGCGCGCTTCTGCAGCAGCCTTCCGGCTTCGCTGCCCGGAACAGGCGAATGGACTGGATTCCTCATCGAACTCCCTCGTAGTCCGCAATGACAGCGCGATGTGCATGTGCTGGCGGCACGGTACCCGAAAGTCTAGTTCCAGGAATGGAGTTTGTGTACAGCTCACGCCTCTTGCCAAGCCTGTTGAGGGCGTTAGCGTACACAAACCCAAGGCTTAGCCGCGGGAAATCTGGATCATTTCCTCACGCGGGACTACCTTGATGCGCTCCCGGATCACGCCATTGCCGTTGCCGGATTCGGACTCCGACTTGGACCACGCGGCGCCGAGGGCAGCCTCGTGCGCATCCAGCCGGTTCCACCCCTCCCAAGTGGTGTATTCGATGCCGCGTTCCTCAAGGAGATCGATGATGGCCTGCGGATCCGGGTTCTCTGCTGGAGGCAACGTGAGCCGGTCTTCCAGGAGGCAGCCGATGGTCTCCAGGGCATCGCCCTTGGTATGACCGATCAGGCCTACAGGTCCACGCTTGATCCAGCCGGTGGCGTAGATTCCCGGCACGGGCTTGCCGTCGGCATCCAGGACGCGACCGCCGTCGTTCGGTATGACACCGCGGCGGGCGTCGTACGGCAACTCCTCAAGCGGCGAGCCGTGGTAACCGATCGCGCGGTATACGGACTGCACCGGGTACTCCACGAATTCACCGGTGCCCTTGACGTTGCCGGTTCCGTCCAGCTGCATGCGCTCGAACTTGATGCCGGAAACCTTGCCGGGAGTTTCCGGCGAGTCCAGGATTTCCACCGGGCTGTGCAGGAAGTGCAAGTGCAGACGGCGCGAGGATGGCTGCTCGGATTCCGCGTGTTCCTCCACCAGCCAGTTGGTCATCGTGTTGACCATGGTCTTGATCTGGTTATTGGTCCGGATTGCCTCATCGGAGGCTTCATCAAACTCGAAGTCCTCCGGGTACAGCACAATGTCTACGTCATTGCAGTGGGACAGCTCCCGCAATTCCAGCGGAGTGAACTTCACCTGTGCGGGACCGCGGCGTCCAAACACGTGGACGTCGGTAACGGGCGATTTCTTCAACCCCTCGTACACGTTTTCCGGGATCTCGGTGACCAGCAGTTCATCGGGGTGCTTGACCAGCATGCGAGCAACATCAAGGGCAACGTTGCCATTGCCGATGACCGCAATCTCCTTGGCATCCAATGGCCAATCGCGGGGAACGTCCGGGTGTCCGTCGTACCAGGAAACAAAATCGGCTCCGCCGAAGGAACCGTCCAACCCGATGCCGGGGATGTTGAGGTCCGCGTCCTTGATGGCACCCGTGGAGAAGATAACGGCGTCATAGAAAGCTCGGAAATCGTGAAGGGTCAGGTCCCGGCCGTAGGTCACGTTGCCAAGGAAGCGGATGTCGCCGCGGTCCAACACCTTGTGCAGGGCGTTGACGATGCCCTTGATGCGGGGATGATCCGGCGCCACACCGTAGCGGATCAGCCCGTAGGGCGCAGGGTACGCCTCAAAGAGATCGATGCTGACCTCCACGTCCCCGTCCTTGACCTCATTGGACTTGGTCAAGATGTCGGCGGCGTACACGCCGGCGGGACCGGCGCCCACGATGGCGACGCGAAGCGGACGTTTGGGGGTGGTGGCGGCTGAGTTGGACACCGTAAGCCCTTCCGAAGCAGTAAGCCACGCCGTTGTTGGGGCGCGCAGATTCCAATTCTAGATGTCCACTCTGCACCCGGCGTCCTATATGGCGGGAGTCACACGAAATCAGGTGATTGGTGCCAACATTTCGGAATATTGCGACCCCTTTTGGTGTTGGCGACATTGTGTCGACACCCGAGCAGATCACCGCAAACTCGTCCACTTCCAACCAGCCCCCGACTGCGAGTGCGTCCAGCAGTGAACTTAACGGCGGTACGTCTGGGGGCAGGACCTCTGGCGGCGGGACCCGACGGAAGCCGGTCTGGAGCGAGTCGACGGCGGGAATCCTCTTTGGGATTGGCGCATACAGTTTATGGGGACTGCTTCCGCTGTACTTCCTCGCGCTTCAACCGGCGGGCGCCATCGAAATCGTCGCCAACCGCGTCGTTTGGTCACTGATCTTCTGTGCGTTGCTGATCACGGTCACGCGGGCCTGGCGTGTCTTTGGCGCAGCCGTGAAGGACCGCTCAGTCTTTGGGCCGCTGGCCTTGGCAGCCGGACTGATAGCCATCAACTGGCTCACCTACACCTTCGGCGTCACTACAGGGCACGCCGTTGAAACGTCCCTTGGATACTTCATCAACCCATTGGTATCGGTCCTGCTCGGCGTATTCGTCCTCAAGGAGAAGTTGCGGCCGCTCCAATGGGCAGCAGTCGGCATCGGCTTCATCGCAGTGGGCGTCCTGACCTTTTCCTACGGCCAGCTTCCCTGGATCGCGCTAATCCTGGCCTTCAGCTTCGGCCTCTACGGGTTCGTTAAGAAGCGCGTTGGGCCCAAGGTTGATGCGCTCACCAGCCTCTCCGTGGAAACAGTGGTGCTGGCCCCCTTTGCGGCCGCCACCATGGTTGTCCTGGGCGTGAGCGGCGTTGCAACACTCACCGCACTTGGGCCTGGGCATTTCTGGTTGCTTCTGGCATCCGGCGTCATCACCGCTGTGCCGCTGCTCTTCTTCGGCGCCTCGGCCCGTCGCCTGCCCATGACCACCATCGGTCTTCTCCAATATTTCGCACCGATTCTCCAGTTCATCGTGGCGCTGGCCGTCTTCAACGAGACCATGACCACTGCCCGCTGGATCGGATTCTGCGTGGTGTGGCTCGCCCTGCTGGTGCTCACGGTGGACATGCTGCGCACAGCGAAGAAGAACTCGTCGCTGAAGAAGAAGGCCCGGATCGCGGCCGCTGCGGGAGCTTAGCCCCGGCTGAACCGACGTCGTGCGTGGCTGACGGTCCACCCGAGGACGCGGGAACAGTGCCAGAACGTATGGAAACCTCCAGCGAATAGGACGTGTTCCCGCGAACTCGGCGTGCACCGACGTCGTGCGTTCGGCTGGTCCACGCGAGGACGCGGGAACAGTGCCAGAACGCCGGGCAGCTCCGGCGAACGGGACGCGCTCCGGCGTAGTCGGCGGTCACCGGCGAACTCGGTGCGCACCGCCGTCGTGCGTTCGGCTGATCCACGCGAGGACGCGGGAACAGTGCCGGAACGTATGTAAACCTCCAGCGAATAGGACGTGTTCCGGCGAACTCGGCACGCCGCCCGTTAACGCACAAGGAGGGCCGGCGAAACCCCGGCCCTCCTTGGATCTAGCGGAGAGAGTTACGCATTGGCCTTGATGGCTGCAGCGAGAACCTCGAGGCCGTCGATGAGCAGCTCATCGCTGATCACGAGCGGCGGAAGCAGGCGGATCACGTTGCCGTAGGTGCCACAGGTCAGGATGATGACGCCTTCCTGGAGGCAAGCGGCAGCAACGGCCTTGGTGAGCTCAGCGTTGGGTTCCTTGGAACCGGACTGTACGAGCTCGATGGCCAGCATGGCGCCACGGCCGCGGATGTCGCCAATGACGGAACCCCCGCCTGCGGAAAGCTCGGCGGCCAGTTCGCGCAGCTTGCCCAGGGCGAGCTCTTCGATGTGGCGGGCACGGCCGTTGAGGTCGTGCTGTTCCATGGTGTCGATCGCAGCGAGGGCGGCTGCGCAGGCAACCGGGTTGCCACCGTAGGTGCCGCCGAGGCCGCCCGGGTGAACGGCGTCGAGCAGGTCGGCGCGGCCGGTGATCGCGGACAGCGGGAGGCCGCCTGCGATGCCCTTGGCCATGGTGATGATGTCCGGGACAACACCTTCGTGGTCAACGGCGAACCATTCGCCCGTGCGGCAGAAACCGGACTGGACCTCGTCAGCGATGAAGACGATGCCCTTATCCTTGGCCCATGCCGACAGAGCCGGCAGGAATCCTTCGGCCGGGACGATGAAGCCACCCTCGCCCTGGATGGGCTCGATGATGATGGCTGCAACCTGGTCGCCACCGATCTGCTTCTCGATCATGGTGATAGCGCGCTTGGCGGCCTCGGCACCGGTGATCTCCGGGTTCTCCTCACGGAACGGGTAGCTCATGGGCATGCGGTAGACCTCGGGCGCGAACGGGCCGAAGTTGGTCTTGTACGGCATGGCCTTGGCGGTGAGTGCCATGGTCAGGTTGGTGCGGCCGTGGTACGCGTGGTCGAAAGCTACGACGGCATCGCGGCCGGTAGCCAGACGTGCAACCTTGACGGCGTTCTCCACGGCTTCAGCGCCGGAGTTGAACAGCACGGTGCGCTTGGCGTGGTCGCCCGGCGTGAGCCGGTTGAGCTGCTCGGCCACAGCTACGTAACCCTCGTACGGGGTCACCATGAAGCAGGTGTGCGTGAAGTGCGCAGCAGCCTCCTGGACAGCGGCGACGACGGCAGGATCGGACGCGCCGACGCTGGTCACGGCGATGCCGGAGCCGAGGTCAATGAAGGAGTTGCCGTCGACGTCGCGGATGATGCCGCCGTCGGCGTCTTCAACGTAAACGGGAACGCCGGAGGCGACGCCGGCAGCAACGACGGCGGAGCGGCGCTCGGCCAGTGCCTGCGACTTAGGGCCGGGGAACGCGCCGTTGATGTTGCGCTTCTGCTCAATGCGGTACGAGAGTTCGTTCGCGGTAGTGGTCATGGGGTGGTTGCCTTTCTGGGAAGCTCTGGTGAAGGTACGGGTTACGCGACTGAGTTATGCATCTAATGCACTCATCACGTGCTTGATGCGCGTGTAATCCTCAACGCCGTACATGGAGAGGTCCTTGCCGTAGCCGGACTGCTTGAAGCCGCCGTGGGGCATCTCTGCCGTCAGGAGGATGTGGGTGTTGATCCAAACCGCACCGAAGTCCAGGTCGCGGCTCATGCGCATGGCCGTGCCGTGGTCGGTGGTCCAGACGCTGGAAGCCAGGGCATATTCGACGTCGTTGGCCAGCTCGAGCGCTTCGGCTTCGGTGCTGAACTTCTGGACGGTGATGACCGGGCCGAAGGTTTCCTTCTGCACGATGTCGTCGGTCTGCTTGGCACCGGAGATGATGGTGGGCTCGAAGAAGAAGCCCTTCTCGCCTGCGCGGTGGCCGCCGGTTTCGATCTTGCAGTTGGCCGGGAGGTGCTCCACCACTGAGGTGACGGCGTTGAAGTGGTTCACGTTATTGAGCGGGCCGAAGTAGTTCTCTTCGTCGTTCTGCGAGCCTGTGTGCAGGGTCTTGGTGTGCTCCACCATTGCCGCCACAACATCATCGTGGACGGAGTCTTCCACCAACACGCGCGTGATGGCGGTGCAGTCCTGGCCGGCGTTGAAGAAGGCGAACTCGGCGATGGCCGCTGCGCTCTTCTTGATGTCGGCATCCTTGAAGACAATGGCCGGAGCCTTGCCGCCGAGTTCCAGGTGGGCACGCTTGAGGCCCTTGGCTGCGCCGCTGGCCACCGCGATGCCGGCGCGAACGGAACCGGTGATGGACACCAGGCCGGGAACTTTGTGGTCAACCATCATCGCGCCGGTTTCGCCGGTGCCGAGCACAACGTTGAGCACGCCGGCGGGGAAGATCTCGCCGGCGAGGCGAGCCAGCACCAACGTGGACTCCGGGGTGGTGTCCGAGGGCTTGAGAACAACGGTGTTGCCGGCTGCAAGGGCGGGGCCGATCTTCCAGATGGCCATCAGGAACGGGTAGTTCCACGGGGCAACTTGGGCCACGACGCCGATCGGTTCGCGGCGCACGTAGGAGGTGTGGCCCTCAAAGTACTCCCCGGCGGACTTGCCTTCCATGATGCGTGCTGCACCGGCGAAGAAGCGAAGCTGGTCTGCGCCCGCGGCAACTTCCTCGGAAGCGATCAGGGACCGCACCTGGCCGGTGTTGCGGTGCTGGGCGTCAACGAGTTCGTCGCTGTTGGCCTCCACGGCGTCGGCGAGTTTGAGCAGCATGAGCTGGCGCTGGCCCGGCGTAACGTGCTTCCACGTCTTGAAGGCTTCTTTGGCTGCGGTCATGGCGGCGTCAACATCGGCCTGCACCGAAATCGGCGACTTGGCAACGATCTCCCCGTTGGTGGGGTTCACGATGTCCAAGAGACCCGTACCTGCCGGCGTAACGAATTCGCCGTTGATGAAGTTCTGCAAGGTTTGAACCACGGTGTGCAACCCTCTTTCGGTGTCTGGGGCATGGGTTTTAGCTGATCAGAGCCTATGCCAGCGAAGGGGTCCACGGAATAGTCAGCTGCACACACCGGCATACCCTCCTTAGTGCGCTTGACCAGCGCCGGGTTACGCTTGTAACCATGGCAATGTCCCTCTCTTCGCTCGTCGCTGTCCCATCCTTGAAGCTCCGTAAAACAGGTAGCGCGGAAACAACCTGGAACCAGGACATCAGTTGGGTGGCCGTGACGGAGTTGGAGGATCCCCAGCGCTTCCTCAGCGGCGGGGAATTGGTGCTTACCACGGGCCTGCGCCTGAAGAGCGCCGCAGACCAGCGCCGATTCGTCCGGCAGGTCCAGCGTGCGGGTGCGGTGGGCATCGGTTTCGGCATCGGCCTCACCCACGAATCCGTTCCTGAGGCGCTCATCGCCGAAGCCAACCGTTGGGGCTTGCCCTTGGTTGAAGTACCCTACGAGATTCCCTTCATCGCTATCGGAAAGCTCGTTGCCGAGTCGCATTCAGCTGACCACTATTCAAACTTGGAACGGCTCCTGGCCGGGCACCAGATCCTGGCCCGGTCGCTCCTTACTGGCGGCGGCCTGGGCGAGCTCCTGAAACAGTTGGGCAGCATGCTGCGCACCGATGTTGTGCTCACCCAGTTCAGCGCGCAGCTTTACAACAGCGTTCCCGGGAAACCGGCGCCGACGGCGGATGGCTGGGCTTCGTACCCGATTCCCACCGGCCGCAGGGACGCCTGCACACTGTGGTTGCGGCAGCCGTTCGTGGACTCGGGGATCGTCAGCTACGCGCAGAACCTCATCAGTGTTGAGCTGAACAACATGGTCAAGCAGCGCCAGGCCCAGCGCGCGATGGCCGGGCAGGTGCTGGACGACGTCATCCACGGAACCTTGGAAACCATAGAGGCCGCCCGCCGTTTGGCAGGCGTTGGAATCAACAGCACCCGGAAGAACGTGGTGCTCGTGGCAGAGTCCACGGCACACCACAAACAACTGATCAGCATCTCCCTGCCCCAGGCGCTGGAAGCCGGCGTTAGCGCCGTCGTCGGGAAGGATCTTGTCACCGTCGTCACCGACGATGGCAGCTCCGCGACGGCCTTGGCCAAGAGCCTGAGCGATCACCTGCAGGAGGCCGGGATCCATGCCGTGATCGGAATCGGCGGCGCTTATACGAAGCCGAACGGCCTGCGCTGGAGCTACTTTGAAGCCCGCGACGCCGTGGCGCACGGCTTACCCGTCAACGAGCCCGAGCGGCTGAGCCTGACATCCCTCCTGCTGGCGAGCGAGGATGTTCCCTTGGCCGACATGGCCAGCGAATCGCTCACGCCGTTGAGGAAGTTCGACGCCGCCCATGGCTCTGAACTGGTAGCTACACTGGAGAGCTACCTGAACCACAACGGTTCCGTCGCCGCCGTCGCCGAATCCCTGACCCTGCACCGCAACACCGTGCGGTACCGGCTGGCCCAGATCACCGAACTGACTGGCTACGACCCGTCGCAAACCCAGGATCGTGTGCAGCTTTGGCTCGCCTTGGCGGTGCAGCGTCTGGGTTCGCGCAATCCGCGGTAGGCCCTGCGAGCTCGTACAGAGAGGTTCGCCACAAAAGCCTAGACATTAGACGTCAAACGTCTAACCTTTACATATGGCTGCGACGACCCCTCTTAACCCCACCACAGGAAACATCCCTACGATTGCCACTGCTGCCCCGGCAACAAACCAGCGACTGGCAGTCCCCAAGACGCGCGTCGTCGCCGTCGTCGGCATCATTGCCGTAGTGCTTATTGGGCTGAACCTTCGCGCCGGAATCACCAGCGCCGCAGCGCTCTTCCACGAGCTGCAGCAAGTACTGGGCTACGGGGCCTTAGTGGCGTCAATCCTGCCCTCGATTCCGCTGCTGTGCTTCGCGGTTGCAGGGATGGGGACCTCGTGGCTGACCCGTCGCGTGGGTGTCGAGAAGGCTATCGCCATCGCCCTGGCCCTGCTGGCTGGAGGCTTGCTGGTGCGTGGCGTTCCAGCCACCGGTGCGCTGCTCGGCGGAACAGTTCTGGCGATGTCCGGCCTTGCAGTGTGCAACGTGGCCATGCCGTCGTTCATTCGCGAGCACTATTCGGACCGCACCTCCATGATGACCGGCCTCTACACCTTCACAATGTCCGGTGGCGCTACCTTCGCGGCTGCCGTGAGCGTTCCCTTGGCGCAGCAGCTCGGTTCGCCATCGATGGGCCTTGCTGCCTGGGGCATCCTGGGTGTCGCAGCGCTGCTCGGCTTCCTGCCGGTGGTCCTGCACTCGCACCGGAACTCCACTAAGACGGACCGTCCGCGCGTATCCATGTGGCCCCTGCTACGCACCCGCCTGGGCATCCTGATCACGGCCATCTTCACCTTCCAGGCCTTCCTCGCCTACGCCGTGATGAGCTGGTTCGCCTACATCCTCACGTCCCAGGGCCTCAGTGCCTCGGAAAGCGGGCTGCAGTTTGGCGTCATGCAGTTGGTCTCCGTGGCCGCCGGCATGATCCTGCTTGCCTTCGGTTCCAGGCCCGGAATGCTGCGGCCTGCCCTCTACCTCGCCAGCAGCTCGACGCTGGTTGCCATTGCTGCGATGATCTGGTTGCCGACCTCCCTGGCGTTCATTTCCGCCGTGCTCTTTGGGTTCGGCTTGGGGATCTTCCCGCTGGTCCTGGTAATCATCAGCCGCAGCGGACGGTCGACGGCGGAAACCACCGCGCTCTCCACGATCGCCCAATCACTGGGATACTTGATTGCGGCAATTGGCCCCTTTGGCATGGGGCTGCTCCACAGCGCAACCGGCGGCTGGGCGCTGCCCTTGAGCTTGCTGTCCATCGTGGCGGTGGCGCTCATGGTTACTTGCCACATGCTTACGAGCAAGCGCACTGCCACAAAGACCGGACCGAGGACAGCATGACCCTAACCCCTTCGCATCGCCCGGCCCTCGCCGAGGAGATCACCGCCAAGCTGCGGGACATGATCAAATCAGGCGAATGGCCGCTCCAGGAGCGCATCCCGGCAGAGCCTGAACTCATGGCAAGCCTGGGTGTTTCGCGGGGAACCCTCCGCGAGGCCATCAAGGCATTGGCGCACTCGGGCATGCTCGAAGTTCGCCGGGGTGACGGCACGTACGTGCGTGCAAACAGTGAGATGTCCGGCGCGGCCCAGCGAATGTACTTGGAGCACACCCAGGAACACATCGTTGAAGTGCGGCTTGGCTTGGACACCCAGGCGGCCCGGCTTGCTACCAAGCACGCAACTGTCGAAGACCTCGCAGAGATGCGCCGCCTCCTGGCCCTGCGCCATGACGCCTGGCAGTCCGAGGACTACCCCACCTGGGCGCGCTCCGATTGGGAATTCCACGAACGCGTTGCCCTGGCTTCTGGAAACCCGCTGCTGCATCAGCTCTATGTCTCCTTTGGCGGGGTCTTCCACAACGATCTCCTCCGCCAGCAACGCAAGGAAGGCTTCAACGGTATCCCCCGGGAAGGCCACGACGAACTGGTGGATGCGCTGGAAGCCCACGATCCCGACGCCGCCGTCCAGAGCGTCTACCGGAACCTCGATTTCTGCGCCGACAAGACCCCGCGGTAGCCCTTCGTTAGTCGTCGCCAGGCCGCTAAGTCGTTGCCAACCCGCTCATCCGTTGTTGCCCTACCACGGCTTAGCGGGGCAGCAACGTCTCAAGGCACGGTCTCGATTCCCACCCCAGCCGCGTCCTTGAACCTCGCGTCGATCAGGACAACGTCCCGTCCCGCCCGGTCCAGGAGACTCGCTGCGACACTCGCCCGGTACCCCGTGGCACAGTGCACCCAGATCCTGGCGTCCGGCAACTCAGTGGTCCTGCCGAGCAACTCGTAGACCGGAATGTTGAGGGCTTCTTTGACGTGCGAGGCCTTGTATTCCTCCGGGCGGCGAACGTCCAGCACCACGTCCTCAGGCTCCCGGTCTTTGAAGAGTGCAGCCCAGTCCCCGTGCTCGTAGCTCGCCCGTGGATGGTCAGGTGCCAAGGCACCGATATCCGAACCACCCGCTTCAGGCCCGACGGCGGCATCCGGACTATCGATGCCAATCCTCGCCAGATCGCGGATCGCCTTCTCCACCTCATCCAACGGGCCCAGCAAGGTAAGCGGCTGATTCCAAGGGATCACCCAGCCGAGGTAGCTGGTGAAGTTATCGCCCCTGCCATACTCGAAGCTCACGCTTCCCCGGAGATGGCTATCCGCGAAGGCCACTCTGTGTCGCAGATCCACCACCCACTCCCCCTCGCCCAAACGCCGGCCCAGCTCTGCGGCGTCCACAGAATCAGGTACTTCCAGGTTCGGCACACCGGGCCCGGCCGCATTGAGGGGGCTCATGTGTGCGTAGTAGGCCGGGTAGGCTGTGATGTTCTCCAACAACTGGGCCACGAAATGGTCCTCGTCGGGGTCCGTGAGGGCATGGTTGGCGGCGGCTTGCTCGCCAATGGTCGATGCCTTCACCTTGCTGGAGGGCCCCACGGAGCAAAAGGAACCGAAGCCGTGTGTTGGATAGAGAAACGCCTCGGGTTGTGCCAAATCCACGAGTCGCCGGACCGATGAATACTGATCGTGAGCCAACATCGCGGTGTCCTGGGGCGAGACTAGGTCCGTTCTCCCGACTGAACCGTAGAGCAAGCTGCCACCGGAAAACACAGCCTCAGGGCCGCCGTCGTGCGCGTCGTCCCGCACTACGTACGAGAGGTGCGTGTGCGTGTGGCCAGGCGTGGCAACCACCGTCACGGTGAGCCGGCCGACGTGAAGCACCTGTCCATCCGTGACGGGAACGCGGGTGAACTCCACGTGGTCGTCGGCATTGACCAGGTATGCGGCACCGTGCGCTTGAGCGAGCAGCAGACCGCCGGTGACGTAGTCGTTGTGCAGGTGGGTTTCGGCCACGTGGGTGATCCGGACGCCAGCCTCAACAGCCGCCGCCTCTATCCGATCAGTATCCCGCTGGGGGTCGATCACCAAGGCCACACGGCCGTCGTGCACCAGGTAGCTCCGGTCCCCCAACTGGGGTGTTTCGATGACGACGACGTCCATACCTCAGGTTAAAGCAACGCGGGGTCACTTAAGCACCATCCGGAAGCCCGGAAAGGTACATAAGTGACCCCGCGTTGAAATTAAACTTCGGCTGCCACGCCGTCACGGGAGATGTTGACCATGTCCTCGCGCGGCACAACCTTGATGCGCTCACGCGTGACCTCAACACCGTGGGAGCCGCCGGCCTCGGTGGCTGCCGCGCCGAGCGCGAGCTCGTGGGCGTCCAGAGCCAGCCAGCCTTCCCAGCTGGTGAATTGCACGCCGCGGGAGTCGAGCAGATCCACGACGGCGTCTGCCGCGGGAACGTCGGCGAACGGCAGGTTTTCGCGGTCCTCCAGAAGGTACGTCACGGTCTCAAGGGCATCGCCCTTGGTGTGGCCGATGAGGCCGACCGGACCACGCTTGATCCAGCCCGTTGCGTAGAGGCCCGGCACGTGCTGGCCGTCGGCGTCCAGGACGCGGCCGCCGTCGTTCGTCACGACGCCCTTCTTGTGGTCGAACTCGACGTCCGGCAGGGCCGAACCGAAGTAGCCGATGGCGCGGTACACGGCCTGAACCGGGTAGTCGACGAACTCGCCGGTGCCGCGGGCGTTGCCCGTGCCGTCCAGCTCGGTGCGCTCGAACTTGATGCCGGCAACCTTGCCCGGAGTTTCCGGGGAGTCAACGATCTCAACCGGGCTGTGCAGGAAGTGCAGGTGGAGGCGACGCGAAGCCTTGAGCTCGGAGAGGTCCTCGGGCTGCTCGGCGATCCAGTTGGTGAGCGTGCCAACCATGGTCTTGGTCTGGTTGTTCGTCTGGACCTGGCGGTCGGACTCTTCGTCGAATTCGAAGTCCTCGGCGTAGAGGATGATGTCTACGTCCTTGGAGTGCGAGAGTTCGCGGAGTTCCAGCGGGGTGAACTTCACCTGCGCCGGGCCGCGGCGGCCGAAGACGTGGACGTCCGTGACCGGGGAATTCTTCAGGCCAGCGTAAACGTTGTCCGGGATTTCGGTGACCAGGAGGTCGTCGGCGTGCTTTGACAGGACGCGGGCGACGTCGAGGGCCACGTTGCCGTTGCCGAGGACTGCGATTTCCTTTGCGTCCAACGGCCATTCGCGGGAAACGTCCGGGTGTCCGTCGTACCAGGAGACGAAGTCGGCGCCGCCGAAGGAACCCTCGAGCTCGATGCCCGGGATGTTCAGGTCCGCGTCCTTGATGGCGCCGGTGGCGAAGATGACGGCGTCGTAGTGCTTGCGGAGGTCCTCGATGGAGATGTCCGTGCCGTAGTCAACGTTGCCGAAGAAGCGGATGTCGCCGCGGTCCAGGACCTTGTGCAGGGCGTTGACTATGCCCTTGATGCGGGGGTGGTCCGGAGCGACGCCGTAGCGGATCAGGCCATACGGTGCCGGGTAGCGGTCAAAGAGGTCGATGCTGACGTTGAGCTCGCCGCTCTTGACGGCCTCGCTCTTGGTCAGGATGTCTGCTGCGTACACGCCGGCAGGGCCGGAGCCGATGACGGCGACGCGAAGCGGACGGTCCGCAGAACCTACGGGAGTGCTAATTGACACGGCTGTGTTCCTTCTTCTTGTTCAGTTGGTGCGGACTCAGTTACTGCGGACGCGGGGACGGTTGGGGGTAATCGTGCTGTAGTCAGCGGTCTTGAAATGCTGTGGGGCGAAGGGGCTGACACGGACCACATCGCCGATCACGATGACCGCGGGATTGGCCACGCCGACGGCCTCAGCCTGGTCCGCGATGGATCCCAACGTGCCGATCGTGACGCGCTGATCCGGCAAATACCCGTTCTCAACGATACCTACTGGAGTGTCCAAAGGCAGACCCGAGCCAGCCAGGGCAACCGCGGAATCGCGCAATTGAGCCACACCCATGAGCAAAACCACAGTGTGATCCGGTCGGGCGGGGACCTCGGAAAGCTCTTCGTGACCGGTCACGACGCTGAAACCCTTGGCCAAACCGCGATGCGTGACGGGGATACCGGCAGCGGCAGGAACAGAAATGGCCGACGTCACACCGGACACCACTTCAACCTCGACGCCGTTCTGGCGGCAGAACTCTGCTTCCTCGCCGCCGCGCCCCAGGACGTAGGGGTCGCCACCTTTGAGGCGGACCACGCGGTTGCCTTTGAGGGCTTCGTCCACGAGGATGCGGTTGATCTCAAGCTGCGGCACAGGGTGATGGCCGGGCGTTTTACCGACCTCGATCACGCGGACATCGGGAGCAAGTTCCTTGAGCAGCTCACGCGGGCCAAGACGGTCAGCAACCACGACGTCGGCCTGACCCAGCAAGCGTCGACCGCGAACTGTGATGAGTCCCGAGTCCCCAGGGCCGCCGCCAACGAGTGCTACAGAACCAGCAGGCGCTTTGCCGGCAGCGTCCGGCTTGCGGTGACGACGGAGCGGCAGGTCTCCAGTTTCCAGGGCAGTGGCAACAGCATCGCGGAGCGCCATGGCGCGGCGAGGGTCTCCCCCTGCATTGATGGCGATCTTGACGTCATCCACCACGGCAACGGCGGGCGTCCAGGCAGCTGATGATTCGTGGTCCGAAGCGTTGACGCACCAGATGCGCTGCGCTTCGGCGTCGGCTGCTACTTGGGTGTCCACAGCGGCAGTCCCGGTGGCGGTCTGAACGAACCAGGCGCCGTCGAGGTCTGACGTGCGGTACTCGCGCGGCTCCCAGGTGAGGAGTCCGGCGTGGGCGAGTCCGCGGAGGTTTTCGGAGGCAACGGGAGCGACTACGGTGACTTTCGCACCGGCGTCGAGCAGTCCCTTGGCACGGCGCTCCGCGACGGGCCCGCCGCCCACAACCAGCACCGGGCGGCCGAGCAGCCGCAGTGCCGTGGGGTAAATGTCCTGTATTGCCATAAAAAAACTGTAGGGCGGGCCCGTAACATGCTTCAAAGGCTCGGAAACACCCGGTAACGCTGGGTAATCCAGCGTCACATACGCGTCATCCCTTGTTTCCGCCGGCAAATGTCCGGAAACCGCTAGAAAACAGACCAGCCCGTACGCGTCGTGAATTCATCCAAGGCAGCCACACCTGCAACCGAGTTGCCGGACCGCCCAAGGCCCGGGCTCCACACACTGATGGCGCATTTGTTGGGGACCACCGCGACGATTCCGCCCCCGACACCGCTCTTTCCCGGAAGGCCCACGCGGTAGGCGAATTCCCCGGCGGCGTCGTAGGTCCCGCACGTGAGCATGACGGCATTGATCCGTTTGGTCTGTGCCGGGGACAGCAGCCGGGTGCCGTCCGCTCCAACACCGTTGGCGGCCAGGAACCGGGTTGCGAGCGCCAGGTCTTCGCAGGTCATGGCCAGGGCGCATTGCTCCACATAGGACTCGAGGACGGCTTCCACGGGGTTCTCCAGGTTGCCGCAGCTGGCAAGGAAGTGTGCAAGGGAGGCGTTGCGGTGGCTGTTTCGGAGTTCCGAGGCCGCTACATAGTGGTCCGCGGCCACAGTGGGGTTACCGGTTTCGCGGCGCATCAGGTCCCGGACGGCCAGGGCTGCGCTTCCCGTGACGCTGAGGAGCCGGTCACTGACGACGATCGCGCCGGCGTTGATGAAGGGGTTCCGGGGAATCCCTTCTTCGCTCTCCAACTGGATCAATGAGTTGAACGGGTTGCCCGAAGGTTCGCGGAAGACGCGCTTCCAGATGCCATCGCCGTCGAAGGCCAACACCAAGGCGAGCGCGAACACTTTGGAAATGCTCTGAATGGAGAAGGGCACATGCGCGTCCCCTGAAGAGTAGACGTCACCGTCCCTGGTTGCGACGGAGATGCCGAACTGGTGTGGGTCTACGGCTCCCAGCTGGGGAATGTAATCGGCCACGTTGCCCTGGCCGACGTGCGGCTGTACTGCCCCGACGATGTCGTCGAGGAGATTCTGGATATCCAAGGGGTTCTAGCTCCTGGCCTCTGCGTAGGTCCAAAGTCGTATCTGGAGATGGGCAAGCAATCGTTCGTCTGCGGACTGCAGGTCCAGGCCAGCCTCTTCGCACGCTCGCCGGAGCCGGTAGTGGACGGTGTTGCGGTGGATGGCCAGTTCTTCGGCGCAGCGGTTCACATCCCCAAAGAATTCGAGGTACGTAAGCAGCGTCAGAGCGAACTCCGGATACCGGTCGCAGAGCTTGGCTATGCCCTGGTGCCGGAGCCCTTTCCGGGTTTCCAGCAGATCCAGCAGTTCGTTGGTGAGGACCGTGGTTTCCACATCCCTGTACGAGGCAACACGGATCGACGGCGTGCTCTGCAGCACCTTGAGGACGCTGCGCACATGGTCAAGCGTGGCGTAGAGTGCATCCAGCCGTGGAACAATCGGGCCAACGGCCGCCTGGACCTGGAAGTGCAGGTGCGTGGTGGCGTCACGCACAATCGTGTTGACCAGCCGGTTGATGGCGGGCAGTGACTTCACCGGGTCCAGATCGGGCAGGATGATCGCTGTTTCCGTGCCCAGGGCTCCCACCACTGCTCCCGGACGGTACGCCGCCGCGTGGATGGACGCGAGGTTGGAGAGCTCACCCCGGCGGAGCTGTTGACCGGGGGCGCTCTGGTCCAATCCCCCTGCCGAAATCAGCACCAAGGCAGCAGGCTTCGAGGGGTCGATCCCCGCCGACTGGGCCTGTGAGTGAACCTGTGCCGTACCGCTGAGGAGGCTGGACACCCGGTCTTCCCGCATCGATTGGGATTGCTGGTTCCGGTGCCGCACCAGTTCAATCGCTGCATGCCGGGCAGCGCCAATCATCAGCCTGTCGGTGTTCGCGGCCAACGGCTCCGCGCCTTCCTGCAGCCAGATGTAGCCCATCACACGGCTTCCGGCATGGATGCCAATGGCCACGCGTTCCCGAAGGCCGGCCTCAGGGTTGGCGTCCACATGGACGGGTTCCTCGGTGGCCTGAAGGTGCTTGTAGACGCCTGATTCCTTGAGGAGTTTCTGGTACCGCTCGGGTCCGCGCCGCGCGAGGATGGACAGGCGCCGGAGCTCATCAACATCGTTGGACGCAGGCGAGTAGGCAAGGACCCTGTTTCCCGGATCCTCGATGACGACGTGGCCGTTGGTCAGCGTTGCCGTTGTTTGGGCGATGGCGAACAAGTCCCTATGCACCGTGGTGGGATTCTCCCCGGAAACACCGCGTTCCCGGATACGGTCCACAGCGACGCTTTCGAACTTGTCCCAGCGAAGGCCGGGGGCTACGGCCACCAATCCGATCCCTGTGGATTGGAGCAGTTCCGCCACGGCTTCGAGTTCACGTTCGTTGCCCTTGACCGCCACGGCCGTGGGCCTGTCGCTGATAATCCGCCGGATTGCCGGCAGCGCCACACGTCCACGGGCACCGATGAGCATCACCAAGGACCCAGGGCGAGTCGCATCCTCGTCTTCTGCATCCACAATGACCGTTTCACGAACCGTCAGGTTGTCCGCGTCCGGGGCAAGCAACAAGCGTGCGTTGTCCACGCCCAGGTCTTCAAGTACATCGCTCAGCAAGGTGACGACGCCGTCGTCGTCAATGTCCAGGGCCTTCAACGAAGCTATCGCTTCCTCTCGTATTCAGTTCGGGTCAACCGGACGTCCTTCGCCATTGAAGAAGTCCTGCCCATGCTCCTGCGCAATCGCGCACAGCCAGAAACATTACCGGGCCTTCAGGACACCAGTGTTGTCCAGCCAGCACAAGAGCCGGGCCCTGAATTTGGTTCGCCAGCCAATTTGCGCGATTCGCCTGAGATCTAGAGTTATTTACTGTCCCCAACGCCACAAACACTGTGTGTTGCGCCGTGTCAGAGAACACGTCTGTGCCGTTTGGGGCTGTTGAGCTGCCGACGGCGGCGCCGGAGTCAAAGGAGACCCCCAAGTGATACCCACGTCAGTTTCAGAGCATTCTGCTGCGCCCGACCGGTCCGATGAGGCCGGCACCCTGCTTGTCGGCCAGGAGCCAGGCCAGGATTTCTCAACGGAAGAATCGGGCTACCGGAAGACCCTCAAGCCCCGACAGATCCAAATGATCGCCATAGGCGGCGCGATCGGCACGGGGCTTTTCATGGGAGCAGGCGGCCGTCTCAACGGTTCAGGCCCGGGCCTGGTCCTGGTGTATGCGGTGTGCGGTTTTTTTGCCTTCCTCATCCTGCGCGCATTGGGCGAGCTGGTTCTCTACCGCCCGGCCTCGGGCTCGTTCGTTTCCTACGCCCGTGAGTTTTACGGTGAGAAAATGGCCTACACGGCTGGTTGGTTGTACTTCCTGAACTGGGCCATGACCTCCATTGTGGATGTCACGGCGGTGGCCCTGTACGTGAAGTTTTGGGGCCAGTTCTGGCAGCCGATCAATGACGTCCCGCAGTGGCTCATCGCCCTCATCGCACTGGTGGTAGTGCTGGCATTGAACCTCGTGTCGGTGAAGATCTTCGGCGAGATGGAGTTCTGGTTCGCGCTCATCAAGGTGGGTGCGCTGGTGGCCTTCCTCGTCGTCGGCATCTGCTTCATTGTCCTTGGTGGCAGGACGGATGTGGGCGTTCCCGGCCTGAACGTCATTGCCGATAGCGGCGGCCTCTTCCCCACGGGCGCGGTGGCACCGCTCCTGGCGATCAGCGGCGTCGTGTTCGCCTACGCAGCCGTTGAGCTGGTGGGCACCGCAGCCGGCGAAACTGCCAACCCGCACAAGGTCATGCCCAAGGCCGTCAACACTGTGGTTCTGCGTATCGGCATTTTCTACGTCGGCTCCGTCCTGTTGCTCTCTCTCCTGCTGCCCTTCACGTCCTACAAGTCCGGCGAATCGCCCTTCGTGACCTTCTTCTCCCACCTGGGCGATCCCCAGGCGGCCGCGATCTCTGCCTCTGTGATGAACTTCGTGGTTCTGACGGCCGCCCTCTCAAGCCTCAACGCCGGTTTGTACTCCACCGGACGGATCCTGCGTTCCATGGCCATCAAGGGCTCGGCTCCCCGCTTCACCGCACGCATCAGCGCTTCCGGTGTCCCTTACGGCGGCATCCTGCTGACCGCCGTCATCACGTTGATGGGCGTTGGCCTGAATGCGATCGTTCCGTCTCAGGTCTTCGAAATCGTGCTCGAGGTCTCGGCGCTGGGCATCATCGGCGGTTGGGCCACCATCATGCTCTGCCACATTAAGTTGCAGGCGTGGGTGCGGAGCGGCAGAGTCACGCGGCCTGCGTTCCGGCTCTTCGGCGCCCCTTTACTTCCTATCTCACCCTCGGATTCCTGGCCTTTGTCCTCATAACCATGGGCTTCTCGGAAACCGGCCGATGGGTGCTCGCCTCCCTGCTGGTACTGGCACCGCTGCTCGTGGGTGGCTGGTATGCCCACCGGGGCCGAATCCGCAATGAGCAGTCCGCTTTGAACCCGCCCTCAGTTTGAAAGAGAAAACACGTCACATGAGCACCCTCTCCCCCCTTCCAAAAATTGGCACGCCCAGCCGCGCCTGGCGGTCGCGCGCCGATGCTTGGGAGTTCCTGGGATATGCCATCAAGCAGCTGGTCTTGGACCTTCACTCCTCCTCCGATTCAGGCTTGCATTCCCAGATCAGCCGCACTTTCGCGCTCCTGGATGCCGTGGAGCCCTACTGGGCGGAGCCGGGCGTTGCGGCTGTGGCCCAGTTGCGCCAATTGGTCGACGACGGCGACCCCCACGCCGCGCTGGAACTTCTGGGCGGTTTGGCGCACCTTCCTCTGGCTTCCGGAGCGGAGCAAGGTTCAGTTTCCGGCGGTCTCCAGGAGTCGTCCGAGGACGAGGTTGCACAAGCCGAGCAGGCTGACCGTCCTCGCTTTGAGGTTCTGGTGGTGGACAACATCACGGCCCAGGAAGCTGAGTCGCTCAAGAACAACATGGCAGCCCAGCGCCGCCCATCGGATGCTTTCACGTACGAAATCAATGTGGTCCCCAGCTACGAAGACGCGTTGGTCGCCGTCCTGCTCAACCCCGATATCCAAGCGGTGATCCTGCGTCCGGGCTTCTCGGTTCGCAGCTCCCAGCAGCTGGGCAGCGACCTCCGCCGCTTCCTGGCCGGGCACACTCCCGAAGGCCTGCAGGCCTTGCGACCAGTCAAACGGATCCTGGGCCTGGCCGAGGAAATATCCGGGCTGAGGCCTGAGTTGGACGTCTACCTGGTTGCAGGCGTCTCCATCGAGTCCCTGGCCGGATCGCTGACCAGGAAGTTCCGGAGGATTTTCCGCAGGCAGGATCACCTGGACCTGCACTTGTCCCTGTTGTCCGGGGTTGCAGAACGATACGAGGCTCCGTTCTTCACAGCCCTGCTGGATTACAGCCGCCGGCCTGCAAGCGTCTTCCACGCGCTGCCCATTTCGCGTGGCGGATCCGTTGGGAACTCCCCCTGGATCCGCGACATGGCCGATTTTTATGGGACAAACCTGCTTTTGGCGGAGACTTCGGCAACGTCCGGCGGCCTCGATTCCCTGTTGGACCCGCATGGATCCATCAAGCAGGCGCAGGACCTGGCCGCCCGGGCCTTCGGAGCGCAGAGAACCTACTTCGTTACCAACGGCACGTCCACGGCCAACAAGATCGTTCATCAATCCCTGCTGGCCCCTGGTGACGTTGTGCTGGTTGACCGGAACTGCCACAAGTCCCACCACTACGCCTTTGTGCTCGCCGGTGCCCGCGTTTCATATCTGGATGCCTACCCCTTGGACAAGTACGCGTTCTATGGCGCTGTGCCCTTGGCCAGTTTGAAGCGCAGGCTGCTTGAGTACCGGAGGGCCGGACGGCTGCACGAAGTCAAAATGGTCACGCTGACCAACTGCACCTTTGACGGCATCGTTTATGACGTCGAGCGGGTCATGGAGGAATGCCTGGCCATCAAACCTGACCTGGTGTTCCTCTGGGACGAGGCATGGTTTGCCTTCGCCCGCTCCCACCCGATCTACCGGCGTCGAACGGGTATGGTTTCAGCAGCTGCCCTGGAAGCTTCCTTCAGCAACCCTGCCTACGCGGCCCGGTATGCCGAACAAGAAGCGGCCCTGCATGACCCGGTCACCGGTGAACCCCTTGATGACGAGGCGTGGCTGAACAGGCGGCTGATTCCCAACCCTGCGAAGGCGCGGATCAGGATTTACGCCACCCAGTCAACGCATAAGACCCTGACGTCCCTGCGTCAGGGCTCCATGATTCACGTGTACGACCAAGACTTCATGGCGTCCAACCAGGAGTCCTTCCGCGAGGCGTACATGACCCACACCTCCACCTCACCCAACTATCAAATCCTGGCTTCCCTGGACATTGGTCGGCGCCAGGTGGAGCTTGAAGGTTTTGGTTTGGTCCAGAAGCAATCCGACCTCGCCGTCTCTGTGGCACAAGCCGTCGCACGGCATCCGCTGCTGAAGAAATACTTCCGGGTATTGACCTCACGGGACCTTATTGAGCCCCAGTACCGCGAAACCAGCGCCGCCATGCCGCTGCGGGAGGGATTGGCGGAACTTGAGGACGCGTGGCAACGCGATGAGTTCGTCATTGATCCGAGCCGCCTCACGCTGGACATCAGCAGGACAGGGATCGACGGCGACACGTTCCGCCACAGCTACCTCATGGACGATCACGGGATCCAGGTGAACAAGACGTCCCGGAACACTGTGCTGTTCATGACCAACATCGGCACCTCGCGGAGTTCCGTGGCATACCTGATCGAGGTCCTGGTCAAACTCGCCGAGGGATTCGAAAACCCGCATCCCTCATCGCGACCCCGCACGGTGCCCGTGCTTTCGGCGGTGTCTTCGAACGTGTCTTCGGTGGTGTCTTCTGTGCCCGGAGGATCAGCGGTGGTTGGACAGACGCCGCCGCTTCCGGACTTCAGCACGTTCGCGGCCCGGTTCCGCGTGGACGAGGCCTGTGAAGACGGCGACATCCGTGCTGCCTACTTCGAAAGCTATAAGCCCGAATCCACGGCCTACTTGTCCGCCGACGAGCTTGCCCGTGCAGTGCGGGCCGGGCAGGAAGTCATTTCCGCCGGCTTCGTCACTCCGTACCCGCCCGGTTTCCCCATCCTCGTGCCGGGCCAGGTCATTACCCGGCAGACGTTGGAGTTCATGGCGGCCTTGGACACCCGCGAGATCCATGGTTTCGATCACGAACGTGGCTACCGGGTCTTCGTGGACCGGTCTGCAGTTTCGGAAGATGACATCTCGGAATCGGCTGTTGCAGCGGCGGGCATCGGGCGGCTGCCTGCGGCTTCGTAGAGATGCACAGCTTCGCGAGCGGATACCTGAGCAGCTCGCGTTAGGCGCTTTGGCGGGCCCAACCAAAAGCGGGTGCGATGTACTTCGCGACGTTCCCCAGGAGCTTCGCGTTGTACTCCACCCCGAGTTGGTTGGGCACCGTCAGCAGGACAGTATCGGCAGCCTGGACGGCTGCATCGGCTGCGAGTTCTTCCGCCAGCTCGTCCGGCTCCCCGATGTAGCTCTTCCCGAAACGGGACAACGCGCCGTCGAGAATTCCTACCTGGTCCTGCCGGTCCGCTTGGGCGCGAAGGCCGAAGTAGCGGTTGTCCACCTCATCGACGATCGGCAGGATGCTGCGGCTGACTGAAACGCGGGGCTCGAAGTCGTGCCCGGCAGCTGCCCAGGCCTCACGGAACATGTGGATCTGCTCGGCTTGCAGTTGGTCGAAAGGGGCGCCGGTGTCTTCGGTCAGGAGCGTGGAACTCATGAGGTTCATGCCCTGCTCGGCGGCCCAGACGGCGGTCTTGCGGGTGCCGGCTCCCCACCAGATTCGCTGTGGAAGTCCCGGAGAGAGCGGCTGGATAGGCAGAAGTCCGGTGGCTCCGCCTGCGTAGTGGGGATCAGCTTGGGCAACCCCGTGCCCGGCAATGGCCTTGCGGAAAAGTGCCGTGTGGCGCCGCGCCATGTCGCCCGTGTCCTCGCCTTCATTTGGGACATGGCCAAAGTTGGCGGCTCCGTTCAGGGCAGGCTCGGGTGAACCACGGCTTATTCCGAGCTGAAGCCGGCCATCGCTGATCAGGTCCGTGGCAGCAGCTTCCTCCGCCATGTACAGCGGTGTCTCGTAGCGCATGTCGATCACGCCGGTGCCCATCTCGATGGTGCTGGTCCGCGCCGCGATCGCGGCGAGCAACGGGAACGGGGATGCTTGCTGTCGGGCGAAGTGGTGCACACGGAAGAACGCTCCGTCGATCCCTAATTCCTCTGCCGCCACCGCCAGTTCGATGCCCTGCTTGAGCGCTTCACCGGCCGACGGAACGAGCGAACCAGGGACGCGCGCCCAGTGGCCGAAGGAAAGGAAGCCGATCCGTTTGTTGTGCATGTCCGGGACAACAGCCGTGGGCGCCCGGTAATTCCTCACTCGGCGCGTCGGTAGTGCATGGCGACTGCGCCGTTGCTGAGCGGCTGTGCCGAGATCAGGTCGAGGCGCCTGGTGCTGGGCAGCCCGCCCTGGTACAGAGTGGGACCGTGGCCGGTGATCATGGGGTGGACCAGGAACTTGTACTCATCGATAAGATCCAGTCGGTCCAGCTCGGTGGCAAGTCTGCCGCTGCCGACAAGAACGCCGTCGGGAGTCCCGTCCTTGAGATCCTGCACCGCAGTGCGCAACTCGCCGACGAGGTGATGGCTGTTGGTCCACGGGAAGTCGCTACGGGTCGCAGAGACCACGTATTTGGGCTTGGTCTCGAGTTTGAGGGCCCAATCGCGCATAGCTGGCGGCGCATCGACGTCGCCACGGGCTACCAGCGGCCAGTAGTCCTCCATCATTTCGTACGTGGTGCGGCCCCAGAGCATCGCGCCGCTCTCCTCCAGAAGCCGGGTGAAGTGGGCGTGCGTCTCGTCGTCGGCGATGCCCTCCCGGTGGTCGATGCAACCATCGAGCGTGACGTTGATGCTGAACGTTAGAAGGCCCATGCGGTGATTCTAGCCAGCTAAAAGCAACGCGGGGTCAGATATGGCCCATGTTTGGCGTAAACATGGGCCATATCTGACCCCGCGTTGCTTTAAGAAGGGGGCGCTTAGCGGCTGCTGCCCGCCAGCAGACCGCGCCGCTGCAGCAGGCGCTTCTCGATCGGGGCGAAAACGAGGAGCTCGATCAGGATGCCCACCGCCAGGATCAACAGGATCGCGGACATGACCACAGCCATGTCTGACAGCGCACGTCCTTGGTCAAGCAGCGAGCCCAACCCGAAGCCGATGGTGCCACCCACAGCGATGATTTCCGCGGCCATCAAAGAACGCCAGGAGAAAGCCCAACCCTGCTTCAGTCCGCCGATGTATCCGGGAAGTGCTGCGGGAAGCACGATCTGCAGGGCCATCTGCAGCCGGTTCGCGCCGAGCACAGTACCAACGCTGCGGTATTGCGGCGGGATCTGGTCCACACCGGAGATGAGGCCATTGATGATCGACGGAATGGCACCCATGAGGACCACGAAGTAGACGGTGCCATCCGTCAGGCCAAACCAGATGATCGCCGCTGGCACCCATGCCACGGACGGCAGCACCTGAAGCCCGGAAATCAGCGGCCCAAACGCACGGCGGAGAGGAGCAACCTGTGCCAGCAACAAGCCCACAGGCGTAGCTACTACTACCGAGATCAGAAAGCCGATCAACCCGCGCTGCAACGAGGTCCATACCGATTCCTGAACCCTGCCTTCGCCCCAGAGCGTCACCAGCTGGTTGAGCACATCAAGGGGCCCGGGAACCTGGTCACGGCGCTTGAGGCCGAGAGAGACGTAGAACTGCCAGACGAGGACGAGAACTACCAAGGCCGCGATCGGCAGCAGCACGCGCTTCCAATCGATGCCGGTTTTACGTCCGGTATCGGACTGGAGGTTGTCCAGGCCCGCTTCGAGGTCACGCAGCTCTGAGGGGTTGCCCTTCAAGGACGGCGACGTAATGTGCTCGCTGGTTTCGCTCACGGGAAGGGTCCGCTCTTGGGTAGTGGTGGGGTTACTTGGCATGGCGGCGGATCTCCTCGCGTAGCCGGCGGGTAATGATTCCGGTCAGCTCCCCAGCACGACCAGCATCAGTTCGGTGTTCCTCGGTCACATCCCATTCGGCAACAACACGACCCGGACGCGAGGACAGAAGCAGCACGCGCTGGCCCAAGCGGACAGCCTCACGAACGTTGTGCGTCACAAACACGATGGTGCGGCCGGTTTCCTTCCAGATCCGCTCGAGTTCGTCGTGAAGGAGATCGCGGGTAATCGCGTCAAGGGCAGCGAAAGGCTCGTCCATCAGCAACAGTTGCCGGTCCTGCGCCAAAGAACGTGCAAGGGCAACGCGTTGCCGCATGCCACCGGACAGTTCGTGTGGACGCTTGTCGCCGGCACCGCCGAGGTGGACCAGCTCCAGCAGTTCGGTTGCCCGTTCGCGGCGGCTGGCCTTGGTGCTGGATTTGTCAGCCAGCTGAAGTGCGAGCTCGATGTTGCCTCGAGCCGTCAACCACGGGAACAGCGCTGAGTCCTGGAACATGAAGGCCGCGCCGTCGCTGGGCACCTCAAGGGCGCCCGACGTCGGATGCTCAAGTCCCGCCATGATGTTCAGTAGCGTGGACTTGCCGCAGCCGGACGCACCGAGGAGGGCAACGAACTCGCCCTGCGCGATGGTGGCATTGACGTCGTCCAGCACCGGGGCGCCGTCGCCGAAGCGCTTGCCCAGGTTCTCGAGTACGACTGGCATGGTCCCGTCCTTCGTGTTGATTGGTAGAGCTGATATGGCTGAAGGCTGGCCCGCTCCCCCACCCGTATTCCGGAGGGGAAGCGGACCAGCCGGTTGGTGCTTAGTCCTGGCCGAGTCCTGCAGCGGACGTCTTCTTGCCCTCTACCTCGTTCAATGCCCGGAGGTCGAAGATGCCGTTGATATCGGCGGCCTTCGTGGTGCCGGCGTCTACGCCGTCCTGGAGGAGCTTCTTGTACGTTCCGGCCAGAGGATCTGTGGTGAAGGTGATGTTCTTCAGCGCTCGGTCGATCACGTTGGCGGGGAGCGGCTTGCCGGCTGTGTCCTTGAGGACGGCGTTGATGGTGTTGGCCTTCTCTTCCGGCGTTGCGGAGTTCAGCCAGTTCACGGATTCAACATGGCCCTTCAGCAGTGCCTTCACAGTTTCCGGGTGCTCAGCGGCGAACTTCTTGTTCACGATCAGGATCGTCGTGGTGAATTCACCCTTGTCCCACAGGTCCTTCTCGTCCACGAGGACCTTCGCGCCTGCTTCGAGGACCAAACGGGATGCCCACGGCTCGGGCAACCACGCGCCGTCGAGCTTTCCGTCCTGGAAGAGCTTCAGCGTCTGGGCGTTTTCGGTCGGGTTGATGTTGACGTCGCCGCTGCCGTCCGGGTTGGTCTTGTAGCCCTGGTGGCCCAGCCATGCGCGGAGGGCTACGTCCTGTGTTCCGCCAAGCTGCGGGGAGGCGAGGACCTTGCCCTTGAGGTCTGCTGCGGAGTTGATTTCGGGCTTGACCACCAGCTGGGCGCCGCCTGCTGCTGCACCGGCGATGATGCTGACGGACTCGCCGTTGCTCTTGACGAACGAGTTGATCGCCGGGTTGGGTCCGATGTACGTGGCGTCGATGGCGCCGGCATTCAAGGCCTCGATCGCGGCAGGGCCTGCGTTGAAGATCTGGGTGCTGAGCTTGGTGTCGCCGAGGTCCTTGGCGATGATGCCCTTGCTGATGCCAACCAGGGCCGGGCCGTGCGTCACGTTGCTGAAGTAGCCGAGCTTGAGCTCAGCAGCAGGCGACGTTGTGGGGGCCGGAGCGGCCTCGTTGCTGCGGGAGACGGCCGACGCAACCGCTGCGCCTGCACCGATGAGCAGGACCAGGCCGACGGCCAATCCGATCTCAAGGGTGCGGCGGCGCTTGGGCTTGTTGGTCTCACCGGCGACGATGCGGGTGGTGCCGGAATCGGGCTTCTGTGACTCGGGGGTGTTTGCCATGGGGAGGTCCTAAGGAAATGTGGGATGCGAAGGGGGCGAAGATCAGGCCCCGTAACATCGCCCGTTCGGGGCAAGGAAGGACCATTCCGGAAAGGTCATGCCTTCACAGTAGGGACTGTCATATTTCGGCTTCAATCCCATAGAAACCAAGGTTCACGCAGGGTCACGTGACGTCATATTCAGCGCAGGGCCTTCAAAGTTGCATCGCGTTGTGCGGCACGTGCGTTCATGAAGGGTCACCTGGCGTCATGTTTGCTGCCAGCTCCGCGATGTCGCGCGGCGTCGTGCGGCAGCAGCCACCGATCAGCCGGGCTCCCCGGTCACGCCAGTCAGCGGCGTTCCCGGCGAGGGTAGTCGTGCCGTGACCACCTGCGGAAGGGCCCCACGTCTTCGTGACGGCATCGTAGGTCTCTCCCGAGTTCGGGTACGTGACCAACGGTTTGTCCGAAACTTCGTTCAGCGTCCCGAGAGCCGACGTCACCAGTTCCAGCGGCACACAGTTAACCCCGACGGCGGCCACCCGTGGTTCCGTACGGAGCAGCGCAGCCACTTCAGCCAGAGGCGTTCCATCACTGATGTGTTCCGCATCCCGCAGGGTGAACGTGAACCAGGATTCGACGTCGAACTCCGCCACGAGCGCCAACAGAGCCTCCGCTTCGGCGAACGACGGAAGCGTCTCGCACGCCAGGAAATCTGCCCCGGCTTCCACAAGAGCGGCGATGCGTGGACGGTGGAAATCCATGAATTCCGTGCGGGATAGCTTGTAATCGCCCCGGTATTCCGAGCCGTCAGCAAGGTAGGCACCGTACGGGCCCACGGATCCTGCCACCAGGAGTGGGCCACTGGAAGGGTTCGCCTCGGCGTGCTCACGCCTTGCCTCGTCGGCAAGCTGCACGCTCAACGCCACCAGTTCCAAGGCCTCGCGCTCCCCCAGGCCGCGACGCGCGAATCCTTGGGGAGTGGCTTGGTAGCTGGCTGTGATGGCCACGGAGGCACCGGCGTCGTAATAGTCGCGGTGGACCTGCTTGATCAGGTGCGGCTGCTCCAGCAGGACCTTGGCGGACCACAAGGCGTCCTCAAGATCACAGCCATGGGCCTCCAATTCTGTGGCGAGGGCCCCATCCAGGACGAGGTCCTGCCCGGAGTCCAACAGGGTGCTGAGTGCTGTGTTCTGTGGCATGTAGTGATCTTCCCGCTAAATCGCTCAATGAAAAAACCGCAGCTTGTTCGAAATCCCCGCCGTACAAGGCCGGGAATTTCGAACAAGCTGCGGTCTATCTGACTCTTCGACCTTAGATGACGTAGCGCTCGTCTTCGTGGTCGCCCGGGTGGTCCTTGACCAGTCCGGCGGCAAGGGTGTTGCCGTCCATGGGATCGATCACCAGGAAAGCGCCCGTACGGCGGTGGTGCAGGTAGTTCTCCAGCGGCAAAGGAGCAGCCAGGCGAAGCTGGGCATGGCCGATATCGTTGAGCTCAAGGCTCGAGGCAGGCTCCACGTTGAACGTAGCCAGGTCAAGCTTGCCGGTGACGTTGCGGACCAAAGCCTGGACCGTGCGCGTACCGTGCTTCACCAGAACCTTCTGGCCTTCACGCAGGGGCTTCGGCGAGAGCCACGCCAACGATGCGTACAGGTCAGCCGTGCTTTCCCGGACCGTTCCTGCGGCAGCGATGGTATCGCCACGGGCAATATCGATCTCGTCAGCCAAACGAACGGCAACGGACTGCGGAGCAGCCGCTTCCTGAAGTTCCTTGCCAGCGAAATCGATGCCGATAATCCGGGTGATACGCGGCTCGTGACCAGGGCTCAGCACAGTGACTTCGTCGCCAACCTTGACGGAACCCTCGGTGATCTGGCCTGCGTAGGCACGGTAGTCACGGTAGGCCTCGACGTCCAGCCCACCAGCCACAGCATCAGGCGCCAGGGCACCCTGCGGACGGATCACCAGCTGGACCGGGAAGCGGAAGCTCTCCAGTTCAGCCTCAAGCTCATCGGCTGCCGGGAGGGTTTCAAGGACCTCAAGCAGTGCAGGACCGGTGTACCAGGGAGTGCGCTCGGAGCGGTCCACCACGTTATCGCCATCAAGGGCAGAAACAGGAACCACCAGCAGATCAGCAACGCCATCGGAACCAAGTCCCAGCTCGCGGGCAACCTTCTGCACATCGGTTTCGATGTCGCGGAAAACCTGCTCGCTGAAGTCCACCAGGTCGATCTTGTTCACGGCCACAATCACGTGGGCAACGCGCAGCAACTGCAGCACGGACAGGTGCCGGCGGGTCTGCTCAAGAACACCCTTGCGGGCGTCAATGAGTACGACGACGGCATCCGCAGTGGACGCGCCCGTCACCGTGTTCTTGGTGTACTGAACGTGGCCGGGGCAGTCAGCGAGGATGAAGCTGCGGCGGTCAGTTGCGAAGTAGCGGTAGGCGACATCGATGGTGATGCCCTGCTCGCGCTCGGCACGCAGGCCATCGGTCAGGAGGGCGAGGTCGATCCCACCCTTGTCCCCGCCGAAGCCGCGGTCGGCAGAAGTGCGGGCAACGGCGTCGAGCGTGTCAGCAAGGATCGCCTTCGAATCGTGAAGGAGGCGGCCCACCAAAGTGGACTTGCCGTCGTCGACCGATCCGGCGGTGGCGAAACGGAACAAGGTTGTGGGCAGGGCTGTTTCCAGCCCGGCAGCCAGTGTTTCGGTGCTCATTTAGAAGTAGCCGTCCTTCTTGCGGTCTTCCATGGCTGCCTCGGAGATGCGATCATCTGCTCGGGTGGCGCCACGTTCGGTCAGGGTGGAGGCAGCGACTTCAACTACGACGTCGGCCACGGTGCGGGCATCGGACTCAACAGCACCGGTGCAGGACATGTCGCCCACGGTCCGGTAGCGAACCAGCTTGGTGATGACTTCCTCGTGCGGCAACGGTTCGGAAACCTCGCCTACCGCACGCCACATGCCGTCGCGGGCGAAGACCTCACGCTCGTGGGCGTAGTACAGGCCGGGGAGCTCGATGTTCTCGCGCTCGATGTAGCGCCAGATGTCCAACTCGGTCCAGTTGCTGATGGGGAACGCACGGACGTGCTGGCCCACGGTGTGGCGGCCGTTGTACAGGTTCCACAACTCGGGGCGCTGATTGCGCGGATCCCACTGGCCGAACTCGTCACGCAGACTCAGGATGCGCTCCTTGGCACGGGCCTTGTCCTCGTCACGACGGCCGCCGCCGAACACGGCGTCGAACTTGTTGCGCTGGATGGCATCAAGCAACGGAACGGTCTGCAACGGGTTACGGGTGCCATCGGCACGCTCGGCCAGTTCGCCGCGGTCGATGAACTCCTGCACGGAGCCAACAACCAGCTTCAGACCAAGACGCTCAACGGTGCGGTCCCGGAAGTCGATGACCTCCGGGAAGTTGTGGCCCGTGTCCACGTGCAGGACCGGGAAAGGAACCTTGCCCGGCCAGAAGGCCTTGGTGGCCAGATGCAGCATGACCACGGAATCCTTGCCGCCGGAGAACAACAGCGCAGGCTTCTCGAACTCGGCAACGACCTCGCGGATGATGTGAATCGCTTCTGATTCAAGGGTGTCGAGTGAGCTCAGGCGGGACGAGCCGCCGTCTGCCGCCCCCGCCCCTGCGCCGCGCGGCTGATCTTCGATCAGCCCAGCGCGCGGCTCCGACAGCGGCTGCGGCCTTCCCGGCACTCGCAAGCTCGCGTCGGGTCCCTCGGCCGGAGCCTTAGAAGCCACTCCCTGGGCGGCAGACGGCGTCTCTAGGTCGCTTTCCAGCACGTCCAGCTCCAGTTCCTCGTTAGTGGTTTGAGTGCTCATGTGTGTAGTCCGCATTCTGTCTTGTCGGATCCTGCCCAGCGGCCGGCGCGGGGATCTTCACCCGGGGCCACTTTGCGGGTGCAGGGCTGGCAGCCGATGGACGGGTAGCCCTGGCTCAGGAGGGGGTTGACGGGAAGGATGTTGTCCTCGGAGTACTCCACCAGCTGATCGAAGGTCCAGTCGACCATCGGGTTCACCTTGACCAGGCCGAAGCCCTCGTCCCAGGTGATCACTGGCGTGTTGGTGCGGGTGGGTCCTTCGTCGCGTCGCACACCCGTGAACCACACTTCGTAGCCCGCAAGCGAGCGACGAAGCGGCTGGACCTTGCGCAGCGCGCAGCACTGGGCGGGGTCGCGGGCGAACAGGTCCTTGCCCAGCAAACGGTCCTGCTGTTCCACGGTGTTCTCCGGGAGGACGTCCACCACGTTGACGCGCAGGTTCGCCGCTACTTCATCGCGGGTCTCGTACGTTTCCTTGAAGTGATAGCCGGTCTCAAGGAACAAAACGTCGACGCCGGGAAGCTGGTCCGCGACCAAGGCCGGAAGAACGGCGTCGGCCATGGAGCAAGCCACGGTTACCGCGGGCAGCTCGAAGTTCCGGGCTACCCAGGCGATGACATCGCGGGCGGGCGCGTTCCAACCAAGCTCTGCAGCTCCGGCTTCGGCCAGTGCCTTGAGTTCTTCGTGTGAGCGAAGTGCGGGGCGTGCCGGCAGCGTTTGGGGATCTGTCACTGGAGGTCTCCTTCGTCTGCGGAGAGTGCCCATTCGGCGAAGGTCTGGCCCTCGGCGCCGACGGCGACGAATTTGCGGACCACACGCTCCACGTAGTCGGGCAGGTTTTCGACCGTGACCTTGAGGCCGCGGACAGTGCGTCCCAAACCGGCTTCCTCACGCTCGTTGTTAGCCAGCCCGCCACCGAGGTGGACTTGGAAACCCGGGGTGGGGTCGCCGTCGGGCGTTGGCAGCATCATGCCCTTGAGGCCGATGTCCGCGGTTTGAATGCGGGCGCAGGAGTTGGGGCAGCCGTTGATGTGCAGGGACAGTGCCTGCGGGAGCTGCTTGGTCTCCACGAGGTCGGCCAGGCGGCGTTCCAGTTCAGCAATGGCGGTTGCCGCGGTGACCTTGGTTTCCACGATGGCCAGCTTGCAGAACTCGATGCCAGTGCAGGCGATAGTGCCGCGGCGGAACACGGACGGACGGGCGGAGAAGCCCAGCGTGTCCAGTTCGGCGATGAGCGGCTCTACCTGCTCCTTGGCGACGTCCAGGATGACGAGTTTCTGGTGAGGAGTAGTGCGGAGCCGGTAGCTGCCGTGCTTCTCCAGGGTGTCGGCCAGCGTGACAAGTGCCTCGCCGGAGGTACGTCCAACCGTGGGGGTAACGCCGATGAAGAACTTGCCGTCCTTCTGCTCGTGGACGCCGATGTGGTCTCCGGGAGCCGTGGGCTTGGGAGCTGCGGGGCCGTCCGGGAGCTTGAAGCCGAGGTATTCGTCTTCAAGGATCTGGCGGAACTTGGCGGGGCCCCAGTCGTTCATCAGGAACTTCAGGCGGGCCTTGGTACGCATGCGGCGGTAACCGTAGTCGCGGAAGATGCTGGTGACGCCGAGCCACACTTCAGCGGCGACGTCGGCCGAGACGAACACGCCAAGGCGCTCTGCCAGGCGCGGGTTGGTGGACAAGCCGCCGCCAACCCAGAGGTCGTAACCGGCACCGAGTTCGGGGTGGACAACGCCCACCAAGGCGAAGTCGTTGATCTCGTGGACCACGTCCTGGGAAGGGTGGCCGGTGATCGCGGTCTTGTACTTGCGCGGCAGGTTGGCCAGCTCGGGGTCGCCGATGAAACGCTCGGCGAGCTCGTGGATGAGCGGCGTGGGATCGATGATCTCGTCCTTGGCGATGCCGGCAACCGGCGAACCGAGGATGACGCGGGGAACGTCGCCGCAGGCCTCGGTGGTGGACAGGCCGATGGATTCAAGACGGCGCCAGATTTCCGGCACATCCTCCACGCGGATCCAGTGCAGCTGGATGTTCTGGCGGTCCGTGAGGTCGGCCGATCCGCGGGCGAAGTCCACGGAGATCTGGCCGATAACGCGCAGCTGCTCGGTGGTCAGCGCACCGCCGTCGATGCGGACGCGAAGCATGAAGTACTTGTCTTCGAGCTCGTGCGGCTCAAGTGTTGCGGTCTTGCCGCCGTCGATCCCGGGCTTGCGCTGGGTGTAAAGACCCCACCAGCGGAAACGGCCGTGGAGATCGGTGCCGTCGATCGAGTCGAAGCCCTCTTTGGAGTAGACAGACTCAATCCGCTCACGGACGTTCAGCCCGTTGTCTTCCTGCTTCCAGGTTTCGTTGGCGTTGAGCGGCTCAGTGCCATCAACCTTCCACTGGCCGTGAGGCTTGGCGGCAGGGCGGGTGCGTGCTGGGCGCGAGGGGACTGCGGAGTCCGCGGGCGCACCGGCTACAGCTGTATCTGTCATACGTCGACTTTAGGTGTGGCCAGTTTTGGTCAGCAAAGGTCCGGAAACGCTAAGTCACCTAGGGAAACATTTCGTCACGAACACGCCAGCGGCCTTGTCCCAAGAGCCTGTATATGCAGGTCCTTTTTGGGCTCCCGCCGCGCAAATAAAGGTTAGGACGCCCTTGCCAGTACGGCGTCAAAACGCTCCAGTGCTATCTCCGCGAGAACCGGCGACGGCAACAGCGGAGCCGTAACAATGTCCGCCCCAGCCTTGGCCAGCTGGTCGTGGAAATAACCCGTTGCGAGCAGGTACGAGGCGATGAAAACCCTCCCGTTTGCCCCGTCGTCGGCGAGTTCGGCACGCAAGGAGGCGACGCCGTCGGGCACTGTCGGCTGCGCGCTGGCACCGTAGGCCACCCGCACCTTGTTCGGCAGCAGTTCTGCGAGGAGTCGCGCCTGCTCCTCGGAGTCCACCGAGCCGTCTGGAAGGGACGATCCCGCGGCAGCCAGCAGCACGCCGTCGTTCTCGTTCAGCCCGGCAGCGCGCAAGTGGGTGGCAAGCAGCTCCGCCAAGCGCGGATCCGGACCCAGCGGCCTCGCGGCCACGACCTCCGGCCGGCTCTTGATCGCCTTGGGCACGTCAACCTTGATGTGGAAGCCGGTACTCAGCAAAAGCGGCACGACGACGGCGGCAGTCCCCGCGGGCAGGCCCTCCACCACCCCGGACAGCTCAGGCTCCTGCACGTCCACGTACGCCTCAAGGACCTGGAGGCCGGGACGCTGGGCTTCAATTTCTGCCATGACGCGGCGGATGGCGGCCTGGCCTTCGGCGTTGCGGGTTCCGTGGGCACAGGCGATCAAAACGGGGCTGTTCATGGGAGCTAGCGTAACGTTGAGCCAGCACCTACTGAGAGTCGCAGGCAGAAAGAACCCGTCCACTTGATTTCCATCGACATTGTCCTTCTGTGGCTTGACCTGGTCGGCGTGTTTTTCTTCGCGGTCTCGGGTTCACTGCTGGCGGCCCGCAAACAATTCGACATCGTGGGTTCGGTGCTCCTGGCATCCATTGTGTCGCTGGGTGGCGGTGCGATCCGCGACGTCGTCATCAACGCCGGCCCGCCTGTGGCGTTCACAAACCCGGTCTACCTGATCCCGCCCCTGTTCGCCGCCCTGCTGGTGTACTTCCTGTTTTCTTCCGTGCAGCGCTTCACGTCCTTGTTAACACTGTTCGACGCCGGCGGGCTGGCCCTGTTCTGCATCACCGGGACGTTGAAGGCACTCACGTCCGGCATGAATCCCGTGGCTGCGATCCTTCTGGGAGTGACAACAGCAGTGGGCGGCGGCCTGTTGCGCGACATCACCGCCAACGAGATTCCTACCCTTTTTGATGCCCGCGACATCTACGCGCTACCCGCATTTGTGGGGGCCGGATTGACCACCCTGCTCTGGCACCTCGGCCTGTTCAGCGGGCTCACCGCATGCTTAGTGGCAGGCATTGTTTTCGCCTTCCGTGTCACAGCCTGGAGGCGCAGTTGGTACGTTCCCCTGGCCGTGCGCGGATGGCAGCGTGCAGGCACCGGCGGGGGCGCAATTTCGGGTGCCCGCGATTAGCTAGGATAAGAGCATGACTGACATGTTCCTCGAGAAGTTCCGCGCGCTGGTCCCAAAGTATCTCGAGGATGAATGGCAGGAAGAAGACGGGCTCACCTCCGGGGAACTGGACGAGGCCCTCGCCGACCACTCCTTCACCATCCCGCTGGTTCTGCGCGAGTTCTACCTCGCCCTCGGTGGCTGCGAAGACCTCATGGAGGCCTACCACTACTTCTGGGATCCCGAGGAACTCGAGGTGGATGACGAAGGCTTCCTCATGTTCCTGGAGGACGAAGAGGAACAATTCACCTGGGGCTTCCGCATTGCCGATGTCAGCATCCCGGACCCCATCGTGTGGCGCCGCAACAATGCCCGCGGCCAGTGGAAGAGCGAAGAAGGCACATTCTCCGAGTTCGTCTTCGACATGTTCGAGTGGGCGTTCAACGACGAAGACTAAGTTTTGGCTGGCAGCCCCTGCGCCCCCGTTTGGGGGTGTGGGGGCTGTTTTGTTTGGGCGGCCTGTGCGGCCACCACCCACTTTGAATTTGGAACTGCCCTGACACGCCGCTTCCGGGGTGTTTCGCCGGAAAATTGGGGTCAAAGTAGGTGGTTGCGGGACAAACTCACGACGACGGAACCCACGCAGGCGCGTACCTCGCCGGCGCGAAGCGGCCAACTTCCCTGTTGAACAGGACTGCCATGACTTCGGCGACCATCCTCTCCGGATGATGAACGACGTCCACGTAGTAGTAATGGAGGCTCAATAGCCCTCTGCGCATGCCTGCGTTGTTCCTATACTGATCCTTCTTGACCTGTTTTCCCTCAAGGTGCGTGCCGCCGTCGAGTTCAACGATCAGGCATTCGTTTACCAAGCAGTCCACCTCCCCTACGCCCGGGATGTCCACGTGCATCTGGACCCTAAGACCTGCGCGGGTGAAGTGGGTGTGCGCGAGTACTTCCAGGAGTGAGTCGGCCCGAGGCAGAACCAAGTCCAGGGTTTCCCGAACCTTGCCGTTCCTGTTGCCAGGAAGCTTTGATTCCAGGAAATCCTTGGAAAGGAGCGCCAAGCTGACCGCGCTCTGCACCATGACCAGCGCTTCGAGTTCAGGCAAACATCGGAGGGCGTGGATCAGGACATCGGCCACGCCCGCTATAGGCAGATACGAGTGGACTGGGTGCAGGCAGGCTCCGTGGTGGACTACACCCGCCTCGCTTGTCCCGTGCTGCAGCTGAGATGGAGAGCGCCTGCGCCCCCTAGTGTCCAGAGACCATAGAAGCGCCCTGCCGAGATGCAGGTAATTAAGCCGTCGGCTCGGAAGGCGGCAACGACGTCGGGGTCTGATGCCCGGGACATGTAGACGCCGCGATGAAGGCGATTGACTACTCCGTCCCTCACTGCCTTTGTGAGCATGCGGCGACTAAAACCCGCAGTCATCAGGGTGGACGTGGTTGCTACTCCACGCCGGCTTCGGAGGAAATTGTCGATGTCCATACAGCCATGCTGAGTTCTTCGTAGCCTCTGCAATGGGCGCGAAGTCCCCTATGTGGATAACTGCCGCGTACCTCCCCCACCTGATTTGGGGGCCCTGAGGTTGTGGCACACCCCAAATTCGGCGAGTCCTCCCTCCCGAAAATCCGAAGTTAGTGGTGGAGGACCGGCGCTTGGTTGTAAACCACTCTGCGGGACCGCGAAAACCATTGACTCGAAGAGTTGCATATGTGACAGGATTGTCATAAGCTATTTACGGATCCACTAAATGCCTCCGGTGGGTCTGATGCGAACGGAGATTGTGGTCCCGGTTCGGTGCAGCGTATGACTCGTAACGTTGCAGCGAGCCGGGGCCATTCCGTTTTTCCAGGGGACTAAAAGTTTGGGCGCGTACGGCCACCACCCACTTTGGTTCCACCGATGGCACAACACACCGCAACCACCGGCGTGTCACCACGCCCGCAGCCTCAAAGTGGGTGGTGAGGGTACACCAAGGCCCGGGCCCAAAATGCGCGGAACAACAAGCAGGCGCCCGGCCCACGAAGGTCCGGACGCCCGTCAAAAGGACGAAGCTAGCTGCTCCGATCCACCACTGCGTGCGCGAAGTTAGTCAGCGACGCCTTCACAACGCCCTCCGGCAGCGGCGCCAAGGCGGCAACGGCCTCGGCGGACCACTGGCGGGCGATCTTCCAGGATTCTGTGGTCACCGGGTGCTCGCGCAAACCAGCCACGGCGTCGGCAAGGGCGGCATCTGACGTCAAGTCCCCGTCCACAAGTTTCAAGAGCGCAGCCGCTGAGGAATCACCTGCAGCAGCATCGCGGCGCAGCAGCAGCACGGGCAGTGTGGGAACACCTTCGCGGAGGTCGGTGCCCGGGGACTTTCCTGACTTGACCTTAACGCCGGTGACATCGATGACGTCGTCGGCGAGCTGGAAGGCCACGCCAACCTTCTCGCCGTACTCAACCAGGAGGTCCTCGTACGCGGGATCGGCACCGGCGAAGATCGCGCCGAGTTGGCCGGAGGCTGCAACCAGGGATCCAGTTTTGTCGGCGATGACGGACAGGTAGTGCTCCACTGCGTCTTCGTCCTCGCGCGGGCCGACGGTTTCGTGGAGTTGGCCGAGGCAGAGGCGTTCGAAGGTCCGGGCCTGGATGCCGAGAGCACGGGAGCCGAGCTCTGAGACCAGGATGGAGGCCCGAGCAAAGATGAGGTCGCCGGTGAGGATGGCCACGGAGTTGCCCCACACTTCGTGGGCGGTCGGAGCGCCACGGCGGAACGGTGCAGAGTCCATGACGTCGTCGTGGTAGAGCGTTGCGAGGTGCGTCAGTTCAACCACGACTGCAGCCTGGACAACTTCAGGACGGGAAGCATCTCCAAGGTGCGCGCACAGCAGTGTGAGCAGCGGACGGATGCGCTTGCCGCCGGCTTCCACCAGGTGGCGCGACGTTGCGTCAGCCAGGGGGTCCGAGTTGGAGATGGCTTCGCGAAGCTTCTTTTCCACGCGGGCGAGGTTGGTGGTGATGGCTGGGCCGAGTTCGGCGTCGCCGGCGATGGCGGCAAAACCGGCGGGCAGCTGGAGGCCCGTTGCGATCGCGGTGGTGTTGGGGGCAGGCTCAACAGAGTCCGGCAGGCCGTGCCCGGCATGCGTCCAGCTGTGTTCGGCAGAGTTCGTCACGGCTTAACCCTAACTAGTTGTTGCGGAAACCGCGGTGTCGGAGTCTGCCGCCTTAAAAGGGCGGACAGAGGAAGTGTTGGACGTGGCCGGAACGAGCATCTCAAGGACGCGGATTACGCGGTCTTCGAAGCCCTTCGCGGACGGATCCGTGAGGTTGGCGAGCATACGCACCACAAAGCGCATCAACATCGGAATCGGCATACCCGTTCGCAGGGCAAGCTTCATCACGGCCGGCTTCCCGATCAAGGAAGCAAACATTCGACCCAAAGTGAAGTGCGATCCCCACTGGTCCCGCACATAGTCCGCGTACCGCGAAAGGTGGGCGTCGGCGTCGTCGGCGGTCCATCCGGCGGAGGCCGAACGTGAAGCAGCGTCAATCAGGAACTCAGCCGCGAACCGGGCAGACTCCATGGCGTAGGAGATGCCCTCGCCGTTGAACGGTGACACCATGCCGCCGGCGTCGCCCAGCAGGAGCAGCCCGGGCGAGTAGTGAGGCGTGCGGTTGAAGCCCATGGGCAGAGCGGCGCCGCGGATCTCCCCAACCTGGTTCTCAGGGGTAAAGCCCCAATCAGAGGGCATTCCAGCGGTCCATTCGCGCAGGACCTGCTTGTAGTCCAGCTTGCCGAATTCCTTGGAAGAGTTCAGGATGCCAAGGCCGACGTTGGACGTTCCGTCGCCGACGCCAAACACCCAGCCGTAGCCGGGCAGCGGTTTGCCCGACTTGCCAGGGAGCTCCAGCCAGCCTTCCATCCAGTCGTCTTCGTGCCTGGGGGATGTGAAGTAGGTGCGAACGGCGACACCCAGCGGGCGGTCGTCACGCTTGTGCATACCCAGCGACACGGCGGTTCGCGTGGAGTTACCGTCCGCGGCGAGTACGACGTCGGCATGGAAGTCGCGCGTTTCGCCCGTCTTGCGTCCGGACTCGTCAAGGATGGAGGCCCGTGCGCCGATGACGCGACCGTCGTCGGACTGCAAGGCTGAAGTGACGCTGTGGCGTTCAAGCACGACGGCGCCCGCGGACTGCGCGTGACGGGCCAACTCTTCGTCGAACCCCAGACGTGTCCGAATCAGTCCGTACGTGGGAAAGTCTGAAACCTCGGGCCACGGCAGCTCAATGGTACGGCCGCCTGCAATGAGTCGAAGCCCCTTGTTTCGGCGCCAGCCCTCGGACTCAGCATGCGGCAATCCGAGCTTCTGGATCTCACGGACGGCGCGGGGGGTCAGACCGTCGCCGCAAACTTTTTCGCGGGGAAAGGAAGTCTTTTCCAGCACTGTGACATCAATGCCGGCTTGGGCGAGGTAATAGGCCGCGGTGGACCCAGCGGGCCCCGCGCCAACAATCAGTACTTTCACGTCGTCCTAAATAAGTGGCACGTCAGCTGGGCTGGCTGCCGGACCGGCGCGGTTTGATCTGGCGGCGGAGCTTGGCCACGGGAACGCTTTCGCGGTGCTCGGCCGGCTTCTGTGCGCGGTGTACCGCGACGATGCCGCCGCTGAGGTTGCGGTAGGTGATGTCCGTCCAGCCTGCTTCGCTGAGCCACTGGGCCAGGTGGTCCTGGTCCGGCCAGGCGCGGATGGATTCGGCGAGGTACACGTACGCGTCCGGGTTGGAGGAGACCTTGGTGGCGATGGCCGGGAGGGCGCGCATCAGGTATTCGGTGTAGAGGTTGCGCCACAGCGGCACCACGGGGTGGGAGAACTCGGCGATGACCAGCCGGCCGCCCGGCTTGGTGACGCGCAGCATTTCCTCGAGCGCTTTGCGCGGTTCGACAACGTTCCGCAGGCCGAAGGAAATAGTGGAAGCGTCAAAGCTGTTGTCCGCGAACGGCAGGTTGGTGGCATCTCCGGCGATGAAGTCGATGTCCGGGCGGCGTCGTTTGCCCACTTTGAGCATGCCCAGGGAGAAGTCGCAGGCCACAACATTCACACCGGCATCGGCGTACGGTTCGCTGGAGGTGCCCGTTCCAGCGGCGAGGTCCAGGACCTTCTGGCCCACCTTCACATCCATGGCATCCACCACGATCCGGCGCCACCGACGCGTCTGCCCCATGGAGAGGACGTCATTCACGACGTCGTATTTAGGGGCGACATCGTCAAACATCGTCGCAACTTCGTCCGGACGCTTTTCCAAGGATGCTCGGTTCACCCTGCAATTGTCTCAGACATTCAGCCGACTTTGCTGCGCTGTAGAACTCGGCTCAGGTTCTGGTGGCACGCGGGAGTACTGTTGTTCCATCATGACGAGCACGCTCCGTACCTTGACAGTCCCCCTCGATGTCGAATCATCCTCCGGGGGGCTGCCGTCGTTTCTGGTCCGGGACGACGTCCTCTGCTGGTCACGCCGCGAAGCCGGCCTGGTGGGGTACGGCGAGCTCACACGGTTCAACGCCTCGGGCCCTGAGCGCTTCCTTGAGGCTGATATCTGGTGGCGGCACCTCATTCTTGAGGCCGAAATCACTGATCACGTGGAGATTCCAGGCACTGGCCCGGTTGCGTTCGGATCGTTCGCTTTTTCCAAGATGTCCCCGCACGTTTCCCGGCTGATCGTCCCTGAGATGGTGATTGGCATGCGCGACGGCCGCGCCTGGGCCACCCAACTAACGTTCGACGACGCCGAGCTCACCGAGGCGGGCGTCCTCGCCGCCCTGGACCGCTGGCTGACAAGCGCCGACCAATGCGAAGACGATGGTGAGGCCCTAGCGGCAGGACGGGCCGACGTCGGGCTGTCACCTGACGCTCTTTCGCCCAACGGTGCGGCTGGTTACCTCAGCCGCGGTTCCTTGAGCGAAATGGATTGGATGCAGGCCGTCTCCAACGGCGTGGCGGAAATCCGCACCGGCAAGCTGGAGAAACTTGTCCTGGCGCGCGACGTCGTAGCCAACCTTCCTGCCGGCGTGAACGCTGCGGAGGTGCTTCGCCAGCTGGCGGCACGGTACCGGGAATGCTGGACGTATGGTGTTGACGGTTTGGTGGGTGCGACACCTGAAATGCTGATTCAGGTGGAGGGTCGCACGGCCCAGGCCCGCGTGCTGGCCGGAACGTTGGATCGCCGCGACGCCGAAGGTGTAGACGGATCCCCCATGGCGTACGCCGAGCGGGTTCTGGCCGGATCTGAAAAGCAGCGCCACGAGCACGAAATCGCGATTGATTCGCTGACCCGCCAGCTGGCGCCGTTTTCCGAGGCGATGAACTCCCACAGCGAGCCCTTCATTCTGGAACTGCCCAATGTGTGGCATCTGGCCTCGGACGTCAAAGCTGAGCTTGCTGATATCGAAGGCCACGTGCCCACGTGCTTGGCCCTGATCAACGCGCTACATCCAACTGCAGCTGTCTGCGGAACGCCTACCTTGGTGGCCGGTGCGCTGATCCGAAAACTGGAGCACCTGGACCGTGGCCCCTATGCCGGGCCGGTGGGTTGGCTGGACGCTGCCGGCAATGGCGAATGGGGCATCGCTTTGCGCGGTGCGGTCATCGAGGACGCCAATACAGTGCGCCTTTACGCGGGCTGCGGGATCGTGGAGGGTTCACAGCCGGAGGCTGAGCTTGCCGAGACGTGGGCTAAATTCCGGCCAATGCTTGAGGCCCTGGGCATTCAGCGTTGAATCTGGGATCTCAGACTGGGACTCGCCGAGGGCGCTTGCATATTCGCTAAACTAGTTATCCAATAGTGAAACTTAGTTTCCTGTGATGCACATCTCAGGTTCGGCGCTACACTAAAACCGACTCAGTTCAGCATCCACTGCAACAAAAGGTAAAAAACATGCAGATCTCCCGTTCGGTTCTGTCCGGCACCAAGATGGCCGCCGTGCTCGCAGCAGGCGTCCTGGCCCTGACCGCCTGCGGTGGTGGCTCCTCCACCCCGGCAGCCTCGAGTGGATCGGGCCCCAAGCTCATCAACGCCGGCAAACTCACGGTGTGCTCGGATGTCCCCTACGAGCCCTTCGAGTTCCAGAAGGACGGCAAGATCGTCGGCTTCGACATGGACATCGCCAATGAACTGGCCAAGGACCTCAAGGCCGAACTCAACGTGGTGGACAGCTCCTTCGAAGCCATCGAGACCGGCACCGCACTGACTGGTTGCGACGTCTCCATCTCCTCAATCTCCATCACGGACACCCGCAAGAACGTCATGGACTTCTCCAACCCGTACCTTGACGACGACCTCACCCTCGTGGCCTCCTCGTCTTCCGGCATCAGCAACCTCGATGGCGCCAAGGGCAAGAAGGTGGGTGTCCAGCAGGCCACCACCGGCGCCCAGTACGCCAAGGACAAGGGAATCGACGCGCAGCAGTTCGAAGACTCCGGACTCCTGGTTCAGGCCCTCAAGGCGGGCACCATTGACGCCGCCGTCGGCAACCAGTCGGTTCTGGGTTACGCCATCAAGGACGACTCCAAGCTCAAGCGCGTCGAAGACTACGCAACGGGCGAAAAGCTCGGCATCTCCATCAAGAAGGGCAACACCGCCATGGCGGACGCCGTCAATGCCACGCTCAAGCGCCTCACTGATGACGGCTCCATGAAGAAGTTCGAGACGACCTGGTTCGGCGAAGCCACCAAGAAGTAGTCCGAGCCCCGGCTCCCAAGAATCACGCAGGCGGGCCCCGCAACGATCTGTTTAGGCAGTTCCGTTCGGGGCCCCACCTGCGCAACACGAATGTGAGAACACCATGGCAATGACTGCACGTCAACGAGCCAAAGTCAGTCTGTACGTCCAGGCCGGGATCTTCGTTGTGGCCGTGGCCGCAGTGATCCTCGCCGTGGATTGGAAGACCGTTGGAAACAGCGTCTTCAACTTCGCCAAAATTGGCCCGATGTTCCCCGACATCTTCCTCATCGGCCTCAAGAACACCCTCATCTATACGGCGCTTGCCTTCGTTGTGGGCCTCTCCGGTGGTCTGCTGCTCGCCCTGATGAAGCTCTCCTCCTTCCCGCTGTACCGCTGGCTCGCCACCGGATACATCGAGTTCTTCCGCGGCGTCCCCGCCCTGCTGGTGTTCATCGCCTTTGGCTACGGCGTGCCCCTGGCCTTCGGCGTTCAGTGGGACGTCAACATCGTGGTGATGGTCTCCCTCGGTATGGTGGCCTCCGCATACATCGCCGAAACCCTGCGCGCTGGCCTCCAAGCCGTTCCCAAGGGACAGATGGAAGCCGCCCGCTCACTTGGCATGCCCCACTGGCGCGCGATGGTCTCCATCGTCATTCCGCAGGCGTTCAAGATCGTCCTGCCGCCGTTGACCAACGAGATCATCCTGCTCACCAAGGACTCCTCGCTGATCTACGTCCTGGGCCTCACCGCGTCCCAGTATGAGCTGACCAAGTTTGGCCGCGACGGCATCTCCAGCCTCGGAGCCGGGCTGACCCCGTTGCTCGTGGCCGGCGCCTTCTACCTGGTCATCACCATCCCCTTGAGCCTCCTGGCACGGAAGTTCGAAAGCCGCTCCGCGCGGACGAAGCGATAGGCAGGACAGTCATGAACGACGTCGTCAACAACTCAGCGACCGTCCAGGCCGCGGGCGTGAACATCAAGGATCTGCGCAAGTCCTACGGAAGCAACGAGGTCCTCAAAGGAATCTCGCTGACCGTGAAACCCGGTCAGGTTGTCTGCCTGATCGGGCCTTCCGGCTCCGGAAAATCCACTCTCCTGCGCTGCGTGAACCTGCTTGAGCACCCGAATGCGGGCACCATCAACGTGGGCAAGTTCGAGGCAACCGATCCCGACGTAGACCTCAACCGCATGCGTCAAAGCGTTGGCATGGTGTTCCAGCACTTCAACCTGTTCCCCCACCTCAGCGTGCTGGACAACTGCACCATCTCCCAGATGAAGGTCCTCAAGCGGTCCAAGTCCGAAGCCGCCGAGGTAGCGCGTCGCAACCTGGAGCGCGTTGGCCTTGGACACTTGGCTGACCGTTTCCCGGACCAGCTCTCCGGTGGCCAGCAGCAGCGCGTAGCCATTGCACGCGCGCTGTCCATGGACCCGCAGCTGATGCTCTTCGACGAGCCAACCTCTGCCCTTGACCCGGAGACGGTGGGCGATGTCCTTGCCGTTATGCGCAAGCTGGCCCAGGAAGGCATGACCATGCTGGTTGTTACCCACGAGATGGGCTTTGCCCGCGAAGTGGCTGACCGTGTGGTCTTCATGGATGCCGGCGTCGTCGTGGAAGAGGGCCCGGCGGAACACGTCATCAGCGCTCCGACCCAGGCACGAACCAAGGAATTCCTGCGTCGCGTCCTGGACCCGACGCACATCGACGTCGTGGAGGACTAGGTCCTTTCGGCTCGCTGATTCTTGCGGTTTGCTGGACAGCTGGCGCCATGAAAACGGGAGGGTGACACCTACATATAGGTGTCACCCTCCCGTTTTGTGTCCGCTATGAATTTGGCTGGCGGCGGGAACCCTACTAGCCCGCCGTCAGGACCTTACCCACGGCACCGGAAACTGCTTCCTTGATGCGGGCATGAAGTCCCCGCAGGCCCGCCCGGTCAACGCGCACCTCCACAATGGTGCGTCCCTTCAGCGGCGACTTGAGCGCCTCCGCGAGTTCCGCCGTCGTGCTTACCGCCTGATGCCCGACGCCGTACGCGGCCGCGAGTGCCGCGATGTTTACGGAGTGTGGGGTGCTGAAGAGGCGTTCGACGGCGGTGCCGTAGGCCCCTGAGTCCTCCACCGCGCCGTGTTCGAGGAGGCTGAAGATGGCGCCGCCGGAGTCGTTAAGGACCACGATCCGAAGATCGGGAATGGGTTCGCCGTGGCCCAGAAGCAGTCCGCCGGCGTCGTGGAGGAAGGTGACGTCGCCCAGCAGAAGCGTGGTTTCGCGTCCGCTGCCGAGGGCAATTCCGGTGGCCGTGGCGATGGTGCCGTCGATGCCGGCAAGGCCCCGGTTGGCGTAGACGGTGGCGATGGGGTCGGGGTGCGGTTGGCCGGCGAGGTCGACGTCGCGGATGCCGTTGGAGGATCCGAGGACCAATTTGCCGCGCGAGTGCTCCCAGACAGTGGCTCCGACGGAAGGACCGTTGGCAGCCGATTCCCCGGCCAATATTCCGTCCAAGGCATGTTGGGCGGCAGCCCCGGCCAAGAGCCAGGAATCCAGCCAATCGCCTGAGCCCTGGCCGGCAAACCTGGCCAACTCAGGGAGGGTTTCGATGGGTGTCTCGCGGCGACGGCCCGCCTCGTACCAGGCCACGGGGACCGGCTGGTAGATGGCGGATTCGACGGTGGGACGAGCCAACAGCGCGGCCACCGGTCGGGAAAGGGTGGCCCTGCCGAACAGGACCACGCGCTCAATCGGTGTAGCCGAGTCCGGGCCGAAGTGCTCCAGCAGAACCCGGTATGGGCCCACGGCATTGGGGCCGAAACGCGCGTTGGATGAAGGTTCGGCAAGCAAAGGAAGGCCGTGCGCGCGTGCGAAGGCCTCGGCCACGGGACCGGCATCATGGCCTGCGAGAACCACGGTGCGTCGCTCGGCGAGCGCGTTCGAAGCCGCTGGGAGATCCAGTGCCTGGGGACCGGCGTCGTAATGGAACACGCTGTGACCAGCCGCAGTGGGAAGGGCATCGCCCGCGCTTGGAACCAACGGGTCGCGGAAGGCGAGATTCACCTGCACCGGGCCCGGCGGCGTGTCCTCGAGGGCACCGGTGGCGGCATACAGCGCAGTGGCAACTGCCCGTTGAGGGCTGTCCCCCGCGGCGACGTCGACGGCGAAGCGAACGTGATCGCCAAACAAGTCCAGTTGGGTTGTGGTCTGGTTCGCGCCGGTACCGTGAAGCTCCTCGGGCCTGTCCGCGGAGACGACCACCAGCGGCACAGCTGAGTGGTTGGCCTCCATCACGGCGGGCAGCAGATTCCCGACGGCGGTCCCCGAGGTTGTCAGGACGGCGGCGGGCGCTTCGGTTGCGAGGGCGAGACCCAATGCCGTGAACCCTGCATCCCGTTCGTCGATCCTGACATGGAGGAGAACTTTGCCCGCCGCTTCTGCCTCGGCGAGGGCGTAGGCCATGGGTGCAGAACGCGAACCCGGCGCCACCACCACGTGCCGCACACCACCGTCGAGCAATGCCGTAACGGCGATTCTGGCGGCGGCGATGGATGTCAGAGAGTCCTGGGAAGTCACCATTCCAGTCTATTGGCGTCCACCCGCCCCCAATCCTTCTCCCACATCCAACGGCCTTCCACGGGATCCTCTCGCACATCCAACCGGCTTCCACCGGATGCTCTCGCACATCCCACCGCCTTCCACCGGATCTTGTCGCACATCCAACCGGCTCCCACACGATGCTCTTCCACATCCAACCGGCCTCCACCGGATGCTCTCGCACATCCAACCGGCTTCCACGGGATCCTCTCGCACATCGTGGGCCACTAAAAGGACCGGCCCGAGCCCGTCGGAAGTGAAAGAACAACCGCCTAAAGGCCGCAGGAAATGATAGAACGATCGCCCAAACGCCGCAGGAAGTGACAGAGCGATCCCCGAAAGTCCGCGGGAAGTGAAAGAACGATCGCCCAAAAGCCGCAGGAAGTGAAAGAACATCCGTCCGAAAAGCCGCAGGAAGTGAAAGAACAACCGTCCAAAAGCCGCAGGAAGTGAAAGAACAACCGCCCAAAAGCCGCAGGATGTGAGAGAGCATCGGGAAGACAGAAGCGCTCCCCCACCCGTCGACCCGGGCGAGGGAGCGCTTCGTCGGCTACGTTACTTGCGGAAAACCTGGACGATCGACGGCCGTGGCGCCCGCACCGTACCGGCGGCAGGCGCGGCTCCAGCGTCCACGTAATCTGGGAAGAACGAGTGCTGGTCCGCGAACGTGCCTTCCTCGCCCGGGTGCTGGACCGCTACGAAAACGCTGCGCTCCTCGTCGTGGACGATCGGGCCACAGGTCTCGGCTTCGCGCGGGACTGCGAGGAACTGCTCCACCTTTCCGCGTTCGGGGCCTTCGAGGGTGACCTTGAACAGCCCGTCTGCGTAGCCGATGGTGGACGGTGCACCGTCGGTGGAGATCCAGAGGTTGCCTACGGAGTCGAAGGCCACGTTGTCCGGGCAGGAGATCGGGGAAACCTTGTTCGCCGGGAATCCGGAGAAGTACGTGGACGTGTTCTTGGCAGGGTCGCCAGCCACGAGCAGCAGGGTCCAGTTGAACTTGGTGCCAGTCTGATCCGGGCCCTCAGTGATTTCCACGATGTGGCCGTCACGGTTCAGCGTTCGGGGGTTGACCTCGGTGGCGCCTTCCTTGCCGGCCTTGCCGCGGTCCGAGTTGTTGGTGCAGGCCACGTAAACCTTGCCGGTGAGCAGGTTGGGCTGGACGTCTTCGCAGCGGTCCATCTTGGTTGGGCCCACTTTGTCAGCGGCAAGGCGGGTGTAGACAAGGACTTCAGCAACAGACATTCCGGGAACCGCCGAGACACCACCCACTACGAGGGGCAGCCACTCGCCGGTGCCATCGAAGGCGCCGTCGGCAGGAACCTTGCCAGTGCCATCAATTTCTGCCGCCGGGGAGTCACCGGTGAAGCGGGCAACGTACAGGTCACCTTCGGAGAGCAGGCTCATGTTGTTCTTGCGGGCATCCGCTGAGTCGCCGGGCTGGTATTTGCCCTTGGACACGAACTTGTAGAGGTAATCGAAGCGCTCGTCGTCACCCATGTACGCCACAACCTGGCCCGACGGAGCCACAATCACGTTGGCGCCTTCATGCTTGAAGCGGCCCATGGCGGAGTGCTTCTTCGGAGTGGAGGTGGGGTCGAACGGGTCAACTTCCACGATCCAGCCGAAGCGGTTGGTCTCGTTGGCGTAGCCGGCGTTGCGCGTGTCGAAGCGGTGCTCGTCCAGTTCCCATTGACGCGTGGTCGGCTTCGCAGAAATGCCGTAGCGCTTGTCGCTGTCGCTGGTGCCGGGGGCGGCAAAATAGCCGTTGAAGTTCTCTTCGCCGGAAAGGATGGTTCCCCACGGAGTGGTTCCGCCGGAGCAGTTGCCCAAGGTTCCCTTGATCCAGCGGCCCTCCGGGTCATCGATTGTCTTGACCAGGTTGGTGCCTGCAGCAGCGCCGGTCAGCTCATAGACGGTGTCCGTGAGGAAGCGCCGATTCAGGGGTGCACCCTGAACGTAGCTCCAGGGCTGGTTCTTGTTCTTGCGCTCCAACTCCACCACCGTCAGGCCGTGACCGGCTCGACCAATGGCACGGGTTTCAGCGGCGTCAAAACCTGCCGGCAGCATGATGTTCTCGTTGGTGTATTCATGATTCGTGAACAAGACGGCTCGGCGGTCCTTGGACCCGGGAACCGGGACGATGTCCGTGTAGTCGTTGTTGTAGCCGAATTGGCGTGCTTGGCCAGCAGCCGTCTGCGCGTTGAGGTTGAAGGCCGGCGAATCGGCGAAAAGGGGGTCACCCCAGCGGATGATCGGCTTCCAGTCGAACCCCTCTGGAACTGTGAAAGCGTCAACAGCGGCGTCAACAGGCTTGATTGCCGTGAACTGGAGCTTGGACTTCCCGAAGCCCTTCTTGGCTGCGTCCGACAAACCGTTGCCGGCATCGGCAACCGCAGAGTCGGCACCAGTCACTGCACTACCAAGAACGACGGCGAGCGCACCGGCGGCGCCAAGCCCCAGGGCGGCGCGGCGGCTCATGGCCGTTGAGGCGATGTCGCGGAAGTAGCCGTTGGAGCTGGTGTTGCAAACATCGCCGGCACAGGCGTTGTCGCACTTGAGAGCGCACGTGACCGCGCTGCGCTTGCCTTTGGTGTGGCCGAACATGGGCAGCAGTGGGAATGTGCGTCCAGTGGTATCAGACATGAGGGGACCTTCCAGAGAATGTACGAGGTTCCCGCTGAGCCTTTCAGCGCAATCGGAATCCGAGAGGACTCTCTGGTTAAGTTTCGGTGAACAGGTCTTCTTGGGAGGACGCGAGCGCCGAATGTACGCGTCTGAGCCTCTCTAACCACCAGTCCCGACGTTCCCCCGGAGCCGCATAGTGCTCCAGCAGCCCAGGATCGGCGACGGCCTCGCGAAGGCGGATGGCGCCGTCGTCGGCTACCAAGGGATCCAGTGTGATGTCCGAGGCGAAGAGCGAAACGGTGCCAAGCCCGCAGGCGTATGGCAGCGAGGGCAGCGCGGCTGCGAGCGCCAGACCGCCGCGGATTCCGATGGAGGTATCCAGGGCGGAGCTGACGACGGCGGGAAGGCCGGCCTGGGCGACGATGTCCAGGGCGCGTGCCACTCCCCCGAGCGGCGCTACCTTGACGACGATCAGGTCTGCAGCCCCCGCCCTGGCAACGCGAAGGGGGTCGGCCTCTTTCCGGACGCTTTCATCGGCGGCTATCAGGACGGGTGTTCCCGCGGCGGCAAGGCGACGGCGCACCTCAGCCAGACCCTCAATGTCCGGCACGGGTTGCTCTGCATATTCAAGTGCGACAACTGACAGTTTGCCCAATGCCTCTACAGCCTGATCAACATCCCAACCCCCGTTCGCATCGACGCGGATGGCTGCGTCGGGAAGGGCGTCGCGCACGGCGGTGACCCTTGCGAGGTCGTCGGCAAGAGATTGCCCACGCTCAGCAACTTTGATCTTGACGGCATCCACTCGGCCGAACCGAGCAAGTACTTCCGGCACACGCTCCGCAGGGACTGCGGGAACGGTGGCGTTCACGGGAATGCTCTCCCGAAGAACTGGAGGGAACCCAGTCCAGCCTGCTTCCAAGGCGGCAGAGAGCCAACGCGAGGATTCGTCGTCGTCGTATTCCGGAAAGGGGCAGAATTCACCCCAACCCAGAGGCCCTTTCAAGAGAAGTGTTTCCCGCTCCATGATGCCGCGGAACTTCACGCGCATGGGCAGTGAAACAACGTGGGCATTATCGAGGAGTTCTTCGAGCGGCGGCACATCAGGAAGGCGAGCGGGCATATTGCCACTGTACCGGCGGCTCCTCACGCCTAAGGCACGTCAATTGGGCTATGTGGACAACTGGATCAGGGAGCTTTTGGCGGCCGCGGACTCTTCCACGGCAGCGAGGATGTGCTGGACGTTGAGGCCCTCTTCGAATGATGGCGAGGGCTGGTTTCCGTCCCGAATGGCAAGGAGGAAGTCCCGGATTTGGTGGGTAAAAGTGTGTTCCCAGCCGATGATGTGGCCTTGGGGCCACCACGCACCCATGTAGGGATGTTCGGGTTCGTTGACGAGGATCCGTCGGAAGCCTTGCTCTCTGATGGGAGAGGTCGCGTCCAGGAAACCGAGCTCGTTCAGGTTCTCGAGATCAAAGGTCAATGATCCGGATGAGCCGAAAACTTCGATTCGAAGGCTGTTCTTCCTGCCTGTGGCAACCCGGGATGCTTCGATCGAGGCGCCGACGTTTCCTGTGAGGCCAAGGGTTGCCCAGACAGCGTCGTCCACCGTCACCTCCTCCATTCCGTCGGGACCGGGGCGCGCGGCGACAAAGGTCCGCAACGTGCCAGTGACCTCCGTGATGGTTTGACCGGTGAGGAACAGCACCTGGTCGATTGCGTGGGAGGCGATGTCACCCAAAGCCCCGGAACCAGCCATTTCCTTCCGCAAACGCCAGGTCATGGGTGATTTAGCGTCGGCGAGCCAATCCTGGAGGTATGCGGCGCGGACGTGACGGACTGTACCCAATCGTCCCTCGGCGATCAGTTCGCGGGCCAACGCCAAGGCCGGAACGCGACGGTAGTTGAACCCGATCATGGACTGCACGCCCTTTCCCCGAGCGATACCGGCGGCTGCGGTCATGGCTTCGGCTTCAGCCAAGGTATTGGCCAGGGGTTTCTCCACGAGGACATGCTTGCCGGCTTCCAGTGCGGCGATGGCGATTTCAGCGTGCATCCAGCCAGGGGCGCAGATATCGACGATGTGGATGTCGTCGCGTTCAATGACGGACCGCCAGTCGGTGGCGGACTCAGTCCAACCGTACTTGGCGGCGGCCTCGGCTACCAGGGAGGCGTCGCGGCCAACCAGGACCTTCTGCTCAAAGGCCGGGACGTCGAAAAAGCTTGCTACGTTCCGCCATGCATTTGAATGGACCTTGCCCATGAAGGCGTAACCAATCATGGCCACGCCCAAGGGACGGTTCTGTTCCCGCTCGAAGCTTGGTTTCGGGGATTTCAAGGCGGTCTCCTACAGTGTTTGGGCCGACGGGTCCCAGTCCTCCGGGAGGGCAACGGAGGCTGGTGCAAAGCTTTCGACGTCGATGAAAGCGCCGGATTCGATTGATTCGTTGATGGAGACCATCGCGTCCAGGACGTGGTAGGCGAGGTTCCCGGTGGCCCGGTGTGGGACGCCTGAGCGGATGGAACGGGCCATGTCCAGCACTCCCAAACCGCGGCCATCTGAAGGGCCGGTAGCCGGAATCGTGGTCCAGTCCTCGTCCCCGGCCTTCCAGATACGGACGTCACCGTCGAATTCGTTGGGATCAGGAAGGGAAATGGTGGCCTCCGTCCCTGTGATCTCCACGAATCCCATCCGCTCACGTGGTGATTCGAAGCTGAAGACGCTGTGGGAGGACGCACCGTTGTCGAACTGGGCCATGGCGAAGACGTGCGTGGGTACGTCGACGGCGAACTCCTCCCCTGCCCTTGGTCCGGACCCGATCACGCGCATCTCCTTGGCTTTTGAGCCGAGGGCAGCAACTCGCCGGACAGACCCGAAGGTCTGAACGAGGGCGGTGAGATAGTAAGGGCCCATGTCGAACAGCGGTCCGGCGCCGTACTGGAACAGGAAGCCAGGGTTGGGGTGCCAGGATTCCGGGCCAGGTGTCTGGAAAGTGGTCATGGCCGTGAGGGGCGTTCCGATATCCCCGCGCTCAATAACCCGCCGCGCCGTCTGCAGCCCGGCGCCCAGGAACGTATCGGGCGCGCAACCCAGACGAATACCTGCTGCGTCGGCTGCCTTCAGCAGGCCAAGCCCAGATTCCCGGTCCAACGAAAACGGCTTTTCGGTCCAGACGTGTTTTCCGGCCAGGACCGCAGCAGTCGCAACTTCCACATGCGCGGCCGGGATGGTCAGGTTCACTACGATTTCGACGTCGGGATGGTTCAGCGCCGCTTCGACCCCACCCCACTCGGGGATGCCGTACTCCGTGGCCCGCGATTTGGCCGCATCCTCGAACAGGTCCGCAATGATGTGGACTTTCAGGTCAGGGAAGCCTGTGAGGTTGTCCAGGTACTGTTTGCTGATGTTGCCGGCGCCGATGACGGCGACCCCGACCGGCCCGTTGCCGGTGGCGATTAGGCCGTTCATGCCGGCTCTCCTGCGTTTACTGCTGCATTCTCCAGATACCTCAAGCTCTGGCTGATGCCTTCGAAGATGTCCCCTGCGTAGTCGTCGAACTCAACGACGCCCACTTCGAGGGACTTGGCTGCCGCAATGACGTCCAGGACAGCGATCCGGCCCTGGCCAGCGGGTTGCTGTGCTTTGGTGTCGGCAGTTATCGGGCCGTCCTTGATATGGATGAACTTCACCCGCTCACCGAGCCGCCGGAGGAGGGCTTCGGGATCCTGGCCTCCCACGGCCGCCCAGTAAACATCCACCTCCAGAACAACCTCCGGATCCAGCAGCCGGGCGAAATACTCAAGCGCCGGCTTGCCCTCTATCACCGACTCCAGTTCCCACTCGTGGTTGTGATACCCCACCCGAATTCCATACGCGGCGCCCTTCTTCGCCGCGGCATTGAGCTTTTCAGCCGTGGCCTGGATGTCCTCGGCCTTTTGCCAATGCTCTGCCGGCAGGAAAGGGTCGATCACCGTAGTGATGCCCAGTTCCTTCGCAGCCGCAAAGATTTTGTCCTGATCCTGACTCATCAGCGGTGCATGGCCAGAAGGCGCCGACAAGCCGTGCTCGGCCAGTGCAGCACCGAGCTCCTTGGCTGTGTCCACGAAGTCGTAGGGCTCCACTTGGGTGAAGCCGATCTCAGCGACCCTGCGGATGGAACCCGGGAGATCATCCTCCATCGCCTTGCGAAGGGTGAACAGCTGAATTGAATATGGCATTTCTTTCCTTGGAGGTTGGGCTTGGTGGCAAGAGGGGATCTCTTGCCACCAAGCGCGGTGAGGGTGGTCCCTGAAATTCAGCTGTACAGGCGCACGTCAGCGATGCTCCACCAGTTGCCGGAGTCGCCTGTGGAAGAGATGCGTATATAGCGGGCGTTGGTCGCTGAAATGTCGATGTTCGTTAGCTGTGCCGTGCCAGCCCCACTTGCTTTGAGGGCCCAGTTCGTGCCATCGGTCGAGGTCTCGAGGCGCCAGTTGCGGGCGTAGTCTCCGAGGTTGCCTCCGGAGTCCACCGCGACGCGGCTGAACTTCTTTACCTTGCCCAGGTCGATGGTGAGGTTCTGGCCTGCCGACTGCGCCTGGCCACTTGACCAGCGGGTGGAAGCGTCCCCGTCGATGGCCAAGGGCGCGTCCGTTGCAGAACTTGTCGCGGTCGCCGTCGCGCCTGTGATGTCTACCGGTGCGTGGTCGTCCTCGAGTGCCTTGGAAGCCGGCCAGGTGAAGGTCGCCAATGCGCCTCCAGGCAGGGTGTATTCGAATGAGCGGGAGCCCACCGATACGGCGAACGAGCGGGGTTCGTCGTTTTCGTTGTGCACTACGAGGGCGGTGGAGCCGTCGGGGTTTCGGAATGCGGCGTCCATGATCTGACCGTTCCACCCTGCCGTGCCAAACGAGGTACTGGCGATCCTTACGGCGCCGGGCTTCACGAACTTCGACAGGTGACCGATGGTGTAATACTCGGCGTTCGTCGTCACGGTTCCGTCTGGATGTGATGTGACCAGCCCGGTGCAGGTATTGCATCCACCCAAGTGCGGGCCGCCATTTTCGTCCAGGGCAATGTTCCAGTTCACTGCGGTTTTGGCCCAGTTACGCGTGACGCCCAAAGTCACAGTGCGGGCGTGCCAAGTGAGGGTGTCGCGGAAGAACTTTGCTGGCGGGTCATCGACGCCGTGCGAACCGGAGCATTCGGTGAACCAGATGTCCTTGTTGGGAAACTGGTTGTGCAGCTCCGTCTGGGCGCTGGGGTCTCCGTAGTAGCAGTGGAAGGCAGTCCCGGCGATCCATTTGGATGCCTTGCTTGACAGCAGTTGGGAGGCGTAGTCGGTTTCCGGGTCCTGGCCTGCGGGTGTGTTGGCGACGTCATCCGGGTGTGTAGCCCAGTTGTGGTCGTAGCCGAGGATCTTGGTGGCAGGGCTCTCCCGTTTGAGCATGGGCCCAAGGGCAGAGATCACCCTGGCTTCGTCAGCGACCGGCATGTCCGTGCCGGGATAGCCATCCGGCTTCCGGAACTGGGGTTCGTTCTGCACGGTCAGATAGTCGATCGGTACGCCCGCGTCCGCGTATGCCGTAACGAACTTGGTGAGGTATTTGGCGTAAGCGTCGGCGTAGGGCTGGCCGGCTTTGAGAGTCCCGCCGTTGAGAGACTCGCCAGTTTTCATCCATGCCGGAGGGCTCCATGGGGTTGCGACGATCTTGAGGGCGGGGTTCAGTTTTTTGGCTTGGCGCAGAAGAGGCAGGATCTGCGCCTCGTCGTGTTTGATGCTGAACTTGTCCATGGGGAAGTCGGTCTCACCCAGAGGCACGTCGTCGTAGGTGTAATGCGCAGCCGCCGCCGTGAAGTCCGAGGAGCCCACGGGTTGGCGGAGGAAACTAACGCCGATCCCGGCTTGGGGGTCGAAGAGCTTGCGCATGGTCGCTTCCCGCTGGGCTGGACTGAGCCCGGAGATCACGGCGGCCGAGGAGTCTGTTATGGAGGCGCCAAAGCCGTCCATGGTCTGGTAAGTCGTTTCGGGATCGATCACGATCGTCGGAAGTGATGAGGCAGCGGACCCGAATGGTACCGGCGCCTGCTCGTCCAGGAGCTTCGACTGGTCCACCGAGGTGAGCCACACGCGCGCCTGCGGTGGCTCCTCCTTTGCCACTGCTGGGCTGCCAACGGAGGACGCGGCCAGGATCGCGGTAGCGGCAACCGCCGCTGCTGACCGACGTCGAAATTTGGCCATTGCGCCCGGGGCGCGCTTTTCACGGCTTGGCCTACACAATTCAGCGGGGATGGTCATAGCTGCTTCCTTGGATGTGAGTGAGGGTATCGGGAGGACTGTGAAGGGCTCATTTGATGCCGGTCGCGGCTACGCCTTGGATGAAGAATCGCTGCAGGCAAATGAAAAGCACCACGATGGGGGCGATGACCAGCACCGAGCCAGCCAGCAGCAGCCCGTAATCTGTCGCGCTTTCACCGGTCGAGAACAGGGACAACGCGACGGGCAGCGTGTACTTGTCCTCGCTCTGGGCAGCGACCAGGGGCCAGAGGAAGTTATTCCATGATCCGAGGAAGGTAAGGATCCCCAATGTGGCCAGCGGCGGTCCGCAAAGCGGCATAACGATCCTGGTGAAGGTCCGCAATTCACCGGCCCCGTCGATCCTTGCCGCCTCGATCAGCGAATCCGGGATCCCCATCATGAACTGCCGCATAAGAAAAACGCCCAGGGGTGAGACCAGGAAAGGCAGGATCAACGCCGGGTAGGTGTTGACCAAGCCCAGCTTGCTGACCATGACAAACAAGGGCACGAAGGTCACAACGCCCGGAACCATGAGGGTCACCATCACCAGCAGGAACAGGACCTTCTTTCCCGCGAAGTCCATCTTGGCCAGGGCGTAGCCCACCATTGAACAGAACAGAAGATTTCCCAGGACCGTGACGACCGCAACGATGAGGCTGTTCATGAAGAAGCGGTCTATGTGCAGATCGGTGAACCAGCGCACGTAGTTGTCCAAGGTGGGGTCCTGGGGCCACCATGTGACGGGTCTGCGAAGGAGTTCCCCCTGGGTTTTGAAGGATCCCAACAGCATCCAAACAAACGGCAATATGGTTGCGGCTCCGGCAAGAATCAGCCCGCCGTATACCCACGGCTGTTTCCCGATGCCGGGCTGCTGCCTGCGCGTCGTGACGGCCCTGCGGGGCGCCGGGCGGGCCGGCGCTGCAGGAGCGGTTTTTGTATTGGTCATCGTCTACTCGCTTCAGTCTTTGGAGCGGAGGGTACGGAATTGGATCAGGCTCAGCAGCGCAATGGCTATGAACAGCACGTAGCTGGCGGCAGAGGCCAGTCCATACTTACCGAACCCGAACTGGTTGAAGGTGAAGTAGCTCACCGAGAGCGTGGAGTCCAAGGGACCACCCTTGGTCATCACGAAAGGCTCCTCAAAGAACTGCAGGAACCCGACCGAGAGCAGGACGGCGCCCAGCAGCAGGGTGGGGCGCAGGATAGGGAGTGTTACCCTGGCGAATCTCTGCCAGGCGTTGGCGCCGTCCACTTGTGCCGCTTCAAGAATCTCGGTGGGGACGTTCTGCAGCCCCGCCAGGAAGATGATCATCAGGGTGCCCATGTTCCGCCATACCGCCATCAGGATCATCGCAGGCATGGACCATTCGGTGCTGTTCAGCCAATCCGGCCCGGCGATGCCCACCCAGCCCAGCACGAGGTTCAGTAGCCCGTCCGGTTGCAGGATGAACCGCCATACGACGGCGATGGCGACGATGCTGGTCACCACCGGTGTGTAGAAGCCCACCCTGAAGGCGCTGCGGAACCGTGTAATGCCGTTGTTCAGTGCCACAGCCAGGGCCAGGCCCGCCGCCATGGTCAACGGGATTCCGACGACGACGAAGTAGCCCGTGTTGAGCAGCGAGTGAAGGAACTGCTGATTGGAGAACAACTCAGCGAATTGGTCCAGGCCGACGAAGCCGACGCTGAAGGGGTTCCTGACGTCCTTGCTGGTGAAGTCCGTGAAGGACATCACGAATGAAGACAGCAGCGGCATCAGCATGAAGACACCGAATATGAGGACGAATGGCAGGGCGAACAGCCAGGCGACCAGTGTTTTCCTGCGGCGTCTGGAGGCTGGACTACGGTATTCCGGCGTCCGGGGCAGGCCAGCGGACGGGGTCCGGCCGGTCTGCCCCGTGGCCGTTGCGGCGGTCATGGTTACTTCCCGGTTCCGATTGAATCGGCCGCGGCCTGGAGGTCCTTCATCGCCGCTGCGGGATCCTTGCCGGCCTTTACGATCTGTTCAAGCTGCGTGTCGGCCGCCGCGGAAACCTGGGTCCAGGTGGAGATGGTGGGAGGGAAGTTGGTGTCCTTCAACTGTTCACCGAAAACGGCCAGCTTCTTGTCATCAGCCAATGCGGGATCCTTCCAAGCGCTTTGCAGGGCCGGGAGGCTTCCCGATGCCTTGTGCCACTTGATCTGGACTTCCGGCTTGGCCAGCCACTGTGCAAGCTTCCAGGCACCGTCCCGGTTCTTGGCGTCCTTGAAGACCACCATGTCTGATCCGCCGATGAATGATGTCCCGCTGACCTTCTTGGGGAAGGGCGCCACCATGTACTTGTCTTCAAAGCCCGGACCGCCGGCCGCATTGAGCTGCGCGAGGCCGGAGGGTCCTATGATCATTACCGGGGCTTCGCCGTTGACAAAGGCAGCTTCGCCGGCGCCCGCCCCGGTTGCCGGGTTCTTGTTGGCAAGCTCGTCGGTGAAGAAGCTCTGGTAGTACTTCAGCGCGTCCACAATCTCAGGGGTGTCGAACGTCCACTTTGAGTTGTCCGCGCTGATGAACTGTGCACCGTTGGACCACAGGAACGGAAGCATGGACTGGAAGGAATCAGCACCGGATACCGGCAGTTGAAGTGGGTACTTCACGCCATCCTGCGACTTCAAGGCCTTCGCCATGGCAGTCAGGCCGTCCCACGTCTGAGGGAATTCCGGGTAGCCGGCCTGTGCAGCCAAGTCCTTGCGGTAATACAGGACCCGCGTGTCGACGAACCACGGCACGCCCAGGGTAGCGCCGCCGACCTCCGTGGATTTGACGGAGCTGGGGAAGAACCCGGACGTATCAAGCTCGGCCGGCTTGGGATCGAAGGCATCACTGAAATCGGTCATCCAGGTGGTACCCATCTGGGCAAGATCCGGAGTTGTTCCACCGGCGATTGCCGTCTGGTACTTGTTGTGGGCCGCATCCCAGGGGATGGCCGTAACGTTTACCTTCACTCCGGGGTTCTCAGCCTCGAAATCCTTCATCAGCTCAGGCAGCAACTTCGCTTCGCCTCCCTGCGCCCATAAATTGATCGTGCCGGTGGCGGCACCGCTCGCGATTGCCTTCCCGGTCTCCGTGCCGCTGGAAGCCGGGTTATCGCGTCCGCAGCCGGTCAGCAAAAGCCCGGCGACAAGGCCAAGCACCGCGATTTTCCTCATTCGGACGCGCGTGTCCGCAGTGGTTTGGATCATCATTGTTCCCTTCAGTCGGACGCCTGAAAGCGCCAGATGTAGACCGGATTTATGCGCTTAGACTCCAGTAAAGAAGGGATTCAATGCGCTTAGATCGGTGGATGTACTCAATCTAAGCGCATTACTGTGACTTTGACAACAGTTTCGGAAGAAACTCCGTGCGGGATTACGTTTTCGGGCAGCCGCAGCTTTCGCGAACCACGAGATGCACCGGCAGCTGCCTCTCGACCAGTGGGGAATCGGGCCTGGAGATGGCATCCACCAGGATCTCCACTGCTGTGCGGCCCATCAGTTCCATGGGCTGGCGGACCGTAGTCAAGGTAGGGCTGACCAGGCGCCCGGCGACGACACCGTCAAAACCTGTTACAGCAACCTCAGCCGGCACGGCGACGCCGGCAGCCTTAAGTGTCTCCATGACCACCAATGCTTCTTCATCGTTGGCGCACACGAAAGCCTCGGGAAGGGAACCGGAGCTCCGGAGGTCCGCGATCAACTCGGCAGTCACAGCACTGGCTCCGGGCCTGCTTTCCAACACGGGGAGAACATCCAAGCCGTGGGCATCCATGGCAGCGCTAAAAGCCTCGTACCGTGCCTCCGTCTCTACGTTGGGGATGCTGACGAACATCAACCTCCGGAACCCGTGAACTCCCAGCAGGTGTTCCATCAGCTGCCGCACGCCCGAAGAGTTGTCCACCGTCACACGGTGAAGCCCGTCATCGTGTGATGGTTCAGAGAGTTCAAGAACGGGAATGCGGGCTGAAATGCGTCGTGTCATTTCTGCGGGTATGGTGCGCGGAAAAATGATCAGGCCGTCCACGCGCCCCGCAATGTCAGTCACCGCCCGCTCGCTGCTGGCCTTGTTGCCGCCGCCGATCATCAGTGCATAGCCCCGGCTAAAACTCTCCAGCTGGACGCCTCGTTGGACTTCGTCAACCCAGACAGGAAACAAGCGGCAATTATCATTAGGCGCCACCACAGCAGCGGCGCGGTCCTTCTTCATACCCTCGGCATCGGGCAGGAAATTGAGGAAGTCGAACGCAAAGAGCCCAAGGGCACCCGTTCGACCCTTGGCAAGGCCGCGGGCGCTGGCGCTGGGCACATACCCGAGAGCCCGAGCAGCATCCAGGACAGAATTCCTCGTCGAATCCTTGACCCTGTGAGGCTGGCTGAAAGCAAACGACACCGTGGCAATCGAAACCCCCGCCCGTTCCGCAACGTCGTAAACTGTGGGTCCTTTGACCACTGCCACCACTCCCCTAGATACGCAGACTATGCGCTTAACAATAGAGGCGAAAGCGGAAGCGGATCTCGTCAACACCACGTGGCATGTCGGTCGCAGATCCCTCGACTCTTACTCCGTCCAGTATTTCCGTATCTTGCCCAGTGCATCGCTCAACTGCTCACCGGACAAGGTAAGGGAACTTTCCGGCATACCCAGCTCATCCCACCGAGCCACCAGTTGCGTATCGCCGTCGAGCGGCAAGGGCCACAACCAGTAGTGCGCCGTGGACTGAACGACCTCATCATTACTGCTACCGCCACCGCCACCCAGCGTAGTCAGCACGGGACCGGTGACGTCGTCCGTCCCTTCGTACATCGACGTCCCGTGGACGGCTGCTACTGCCTTGCGACCATCGGGGAAAGCGACACCGACCTGTAAACCTGTTCCGATATCGAGGCTTGAACGCGGATGGTTAAAGGACCGATCCATGACGTCCCGCCACTCCCTGTCCGACTCGTCGCCACGGCGAACCGACCACACGAGGTCCAGAACACATCCCGTGGAATACACCTCCACCAGTTTCAAGGCCATCACCATCTGCCGGCTGTTGTGAACGAACTCCCCGATGTGAACCACGCCAGGCAGCTCGTCCGACGGCGGACCAGACCACCCGGGGCGGAGCGGCTGGGGTTGGCGCGGACGTTGGGGTGGCTCTGGAAGATCGTCGAAGAACGTCATGTTCCATGCTTACACCGCCACGACAGCTAAAGGCAGGGTTGCCATCCGAACGGAATCGTGGAACCGCGCTATCCTCTGATTCACGACTCAATTCAGGGGAATTATGACGCACGCACCCAACGGCTCCACGACGCCCGCCGGCTGGTACCCGGATCCTTCCTTCCCGCAGCAGATGCGCTGGTGGGACGGTTTTCAGTGGACACCGCATTTGGCACCAGCCAGCCAGCAGTTCATGCCGCTCCAGCGGGTCCTGATCAGCAACCAAACGCCTGTGCTCAACCCCTTCATTTGGGCCTTGGTGCTGCTGCCGCTGGTGTCGCTCCTGCTGGTGCTTACCTGGCAGCCCGAATTCCGAACCATCACCACCAGGCAGGGCGTCACCACCCTCGACCCGATGTCGATGTACACGCCGGGCTACTTCCTGCTCCAAGCGTCAGGGCTCGTTGTTTATGGCGTATCTGTCCTGATGGCTTACTTGGACTATCGGCGGCTGGCGCGTTCCGGCGTCGTCCGTCCCTTCCACTGGGCATGGTGCTTCCTGAGCCCCGCCGTGTACGTCATCGGCCGCACAGTGATTGTCCGGAAGGTGGCTCCCGGCCGTGGGATGGGGCCGGTGTGGGGGCTCATTGGCATGGTGGTGTTGTCCCTCATCGTGGCCGGCTTCAAGATGGCCAACATGATGCAATCGCTGTACTCCCAGTTCGGTTACTCGATAAACGCCTGATGTCCTGGCAACAACGACTTAGGCAGTGAGCGCATACGCCGCACGAACCCAGCTCAGGAACTCTGCGTCGATTTCAGTGACGTCCTTCAATATGACCTCGTTGTGCCACCGGTTACTGGATACGCGCTCAGCCCGGTGAACACGGTCTGACTCGATCTCGCTCTCGAGAACTATGTTGACCAGAATGCCGCCACGACGAGGATGGATCCCCAGAAACGCGCGCCCATGTGTGACGTGGAAGGATGAGGCGTTCTCTTGTAATTCCCAGCCTTCCAACCCGGAGAGTGAACCCAAAAGGGCTTGGAAAATGCCGGATGAAGCAGGGTCGGTTTCAATGCGCTCTTTAGCGGTGCGTGCCATGCTGCCAGCATAAGTGTCGCTTCCCTGAACCGGGACGGCACCAGTCCTCACACGCGTTAGGTAGACTGCTGAGAAGTGACGGATGGAAGGACCTCCCGATGAACCGCAAGGCCACTGCACTGGACGTCGCCAAAAGGGCGGGAGTGTCCAGAAGCGCGGTCTCGCTCGTGCTCAATGGCCGCGGCGACGGCAACGTGGCCAAGGAGAGCCAGGACCGGATCCGTCTGGCCGCGCAGGAACTCAACTACTCCCCCAACGCGATCGCGCTCAGCCTGCGGAATCAGCGATCGCGGGTGATCGGCATACTCTCCGACGAAGTTGTGGTCAGCCCCTTCGACGGCAACATCATCGGTGGCGCGGACGACGTCGCCCGCAGTCGCGGCTTCGTCACTGTCGTCATGGACACCGAGCGCGACACCGCCCGGGATGCGAGCGCAATCGAAACCCTCCTGGACCGCCAAGTGGACGGGCTCATGTACGTGACCGTGGGTTTAAAGCCCCTCGACGTGCCCCCTGGCATGCTGCGCGTCCCGTCAGTCCTGGCCAATTGCTACGACAGCAGCTCCAAACCTCAACTTCATCACGTCATCCCGGACGAAGTCACCGGCGGCAGGGACGCTACCGAGCACCTGCTGAAGTTGGGTCATCGGGACATCGCCTTGCTCGCTGGCGCTGAGGAATCCCCGGCCGCTCCCCTGCGCGTCGAGGGCTACCGGGATGCCTTTGCCGCGGCCGGCCTGTCGGTTCGCGCGGACAGGATCACCATGGCGGGCTGGGATATCGACGCCGGTTTCCACGGCGCCATGAAACTGCTCGACGGCGTGTCCCCGGCCGAGCGGCCCACGGCCATCATGTGCGCGAATGACCGCCTGGCAATCGGTGTTGCCCTGGCTGCCGCCCGTTTGGGCCTGAACATCCCTACCGATCTCTCAGTGATGGGTTACGACGACGAATCACGCATCGCCGACACCATGGTCCCCGCCCTCACCACCATGGCCCTGCCGCTGCGTGAGATCGGCCAGGCGGCCATGACCACACTTCTGGACAGGATCGAGGGCGTACCCGCCGGCACAGAAGGCACCACCGACACGAGTGTGGAAACGATGGTCTCCTGCCGCCTGGTTATCCGGGAATCAACCGGCCCTGCGCCGACACGCTGACCACGTCCACCGGTTCTCTGGGCAACCCCGTTGCTGACCCGCTATTCCGTTGTTTGGCAACAACGAAATAGCGGGTTTCCCACGTCGATCCATCCACGCCGGACGCGCCTTCTATCTCTCGAGCCCGATCTCCTCGGGGTGCCGCGCAACCAGGCTCCCGAGCAGACGGAGAGCGTGGTCAGTGGCGGAGCCGGGTTCGGCTGTGAAACCCACTAATTGGAGGCCCGGATCGGTCATCAGTTGCATGGCCTCGTAGCTGAGATCCAGGTCGCCCACGTCCGGGTGGTGGAAGAGCTTCTTGCCGGCCAGGTGTATCCGCACGTCGTGGGCTTCCCAAAGCGCAGCGAACTCGCTGCTGCCGTTGATGAGTTCTTCAATGAGGTTCCGGAGGGCACGATCGGACGGAACGCGACCTGATTCAGCGCGGAGCAGGGCGACAACTTGCTCCGACGAATCGTTCCACTCGCGGTAGGCCAGCTTGGCTCGGGGATTCAGGAAGAGGAAACGCGCGAAGTTCACCGGCTCGGTGGGTTCCGCATACATTTCGGAGAACAGAGCGCGCCCCAGGGCGTTGCTCGCGAGGACGTCCATCCGGCCATTCTGGATGATTGCAGGGAATGTCATCGCGTCCAGTAGCTGCCGGGTGCCCGGGCGGATCTGATGGGTTCGGGACGCGGGCTTTCGTTGCGGCGTCCTCGCACCCCTGTTCGCGGCACGAACCAGATCATACAAGTGGGCGTGCTCGGCGTCGTCGAGCTTAAGCGCACGACTGATCCCGTCAAGGATCGCGTCGGATATCCCTGATGCGTTGCCCCGTTCCAGCCGCACGTAATACTCAACGCTCATCCCGGCGAGCAGCGCGACTTCTTCGCGGCGAAGCCCGGGCACACGACGACGACCTCCGAAGTCCGGCAATCCCGCTTCCGCCGGGGTCAGCCGCGACCGGCGCGAAATGAGGAATTCGCGAATGTTGGCGGCGGTGGTCATGCTCCAAATGTACGTCAGCGGCTTCCCCGTAGGGGGGCCCGCTTATTAACCCTATAAAGCGGGTCTGCCTCCGGTTCGCGCGTACTCCTTTACTGGATCTATCACGTCAACGGGACGACAACGAGCCAGCCCACACAACAAAAAGGACCACAAATACTATGAAAACCGCACGCCTCGGAGGCCTGGAAGTCTCCGCCATCGGACTGGGGGCCATGACGATGGCTGGCATCTACACCAGCGAAGGCTCGCTGGATAACGCGGAGTCGATCCGCACCATCCATCGCGCTCTTGATCTCGGGGTCACCCACATCGACACGGCCGAGATCTACGGGCCATTCCTGAGCGAGGAGATCGTCGGCCAGGCGATCAAGGGACGTCGCGACCAGGTCAAGATCGCGACGAAGTTCGGCTTGGTATCCCACGTCGACGGCGGCCCTGGAGTCACGGACAGCAGTGCAGCCAATGTGAAAGCCGCGGTGGAAGGCTCCCTCAAGCGCCTCGGAACAGATCGCATTGACCTCTACTACCAGCACCGCGTCGACAAGACTACGCCGATCGAAGAAACTGCAGGCGCTGTTGCGGACCTGATCGCCGAGGGCAAAGTTCTGCACTTCGGGCTATCAGAAGCCTCGCCGGAGACCATCCGCAGGGCACACGCTGTCCAGCCGGTCACTGCATTGCAGACGGAGTACTCGCTGTGGACCCGAGACGTGGAGGAGGAGATCTTGCCACTGCTGCGTGAGCTCGGCATTGGCTTCGTCCCCTACTCACCGCTTGGTCACGGCCTGCTGACCGGTCAGATCCGCTCGGTGGATGACTTCGCCGACGACGACTGGCGCAAGACCAACCCACGCTTCACTGGCGCGAACTTCCGCCGGAACCTCGCGATCGTCGAGGAAGTGAAGGCAATCGGTGCCGAAATCGGAGCCACCCCCGCACAAACTGCCCTCGCCTGGCTACTGACACGAGGCGACGACATCGCCCCGATCCCCGGAACCCGTCGTGTTTCACGGGTCGAGGAAAACACCGCCGCCGCTGGCATCAAACTCACGGACCATCAAGTGGAGCGGCTGAACTCGCTCCAACCAGCCGCGGGCGAACGCCATGACGAAGCCAACATGGCCTCGATTGACAGCTGAATCCTGACCCCACAACGCACGACGTCGGCCTGCCGCCTACTCGGGGAGCGTCAACTCCCACACGTTGGCAGTTGCGCCGGCGGGCAGGTTGAGCTGCCACTCCTCGCCGGGCGCAGGGTAGGCGCGAAGTGTCGTCGCCACCGAACCCGTGCGGTAGACCTCCACGAGGGAAGCATCGATGAAGATCCGGAGCTCCTCCCCTGGAGCCAACGAACCCGAGTAGATTACTTGCCGGTTGTCCCCGGAGCCGTCTGAAGCCGAAACGAGCACCAGCTCCACGTCACCGGAAGACACTCCGCCGGAAGACTCAGCACCAGAAGGCACAGCACCACCCGTCACGAGCACCTCGGCAAACGCGGGAACCACCACCGAGCCAACAGCCCCCTCAACAACAGCAGCACCCCTGTAAGCCAACACCTCGGGCGCCGGGGAAACAGCCAGTGCCCCGTCAACCACGGACAGAACGCGAGGATGTGTCAGCACACCCGACCATCCGGCGTCGTCGATTTCTTCCTGGGTGCGACCTCGGCGACCATCCCGACCCGGACCTTCGTTAGCCCACCCCCACAACAACGCAGCAGGCGTAGAAGAAGCGGAACCATAAGAGAGCTGCACAATCTGCGGCGCATAGAAGTCGCGACCAAGATCCGACTTTCCACCGGAGGACGCCACAAACACAGGCAACCCGGAGACAGGATCCGAAGCCAGGGAACCAATCAGGTGCCCAACCCCGTTGGCGTGCTCGTGGTCGTCGCCGGAGAGCCAGAGCGAGAACATCATCACCCATGCAGCGGCCCCGGAGGAAGAAGGCACCTGCACCAGCTGCGGGCACTCCCAAATCTCGGCCGGCGTATGAACTGCAGCGACGGGATCGGCAGAGGTCAGCCAGATGCCCTCGTACTTCCAGTCGTCAAGGGACTCCACCGTGTACAGCAGCAAAGCGGCGCGCCCATCAGATAGACCCGCTCCCTGGATGGCGTATCGAGCACCGTTGAAGTGGAAGATGAACGGATCGCGCACGGCTGTGACCAGAGGATCGGAGGGCATGGATGCGGCGACGTGGCCCGTCTGCTCCCACGTCACCAGATCGGCCGAACCACGGGCAATCACCACCTGCGAATGGCCGCCGTGGTCCTGGACACCCGAATAGCAAGCGGTGGGCACCCCACCATCAGAGGTCACCACGCCGGTCCAGCAGCCTGCGGAATCGGGACCGCCCGGCTGAGGCGAAAGCGCAACGGGGTGTTCTTCCCAATGGACCAGGTCAGAGGAACTCACATGCCCCCAGTTGATCTGTGAGTGCCGCGCAGACGAGGGGTTGTACTGGAAAAAGACGTGGTAGCGGCCGTTGATGTAGCTGATGCCGTTGGGATCGTTGATCCAGCCTTGGGCCGGGCGCGGGTGGAAGCGCGGGAAGGCCGGATCCGGGTGCGTCGAGGCAGACAACAGGGAATCAAAAAATGCAAGGTCCGTCACTGGAACCCTTTCAATCAGAGAAGCTACTTGCCCGTTCCAGCGGTGAGTCCGTCCTGCAGTGCGCGCTGGCCGAACATGAACACCACCAGTGCGGGAATCATGGAGAGGACGACGCCTGCCAGCACCACGGAGATGCTGCCGGTGCCGAGGTTGCCCTGCAGCGATACCAGGCCCAGGGGCAATGTGAAGTTTTGCTCGGAGATAGTCATGATGAGTGGCCTGAAGAACTCGTTCCAGTGGAAGTTGAACGCCAGGATGCCCACGATCGCCAGGCCCGGCACAGCCAGCGGTGCGTACACGGAGCGGAAGGTACGCCACGGCGAGGCGCCGTCGATCGCCGCCGCTTCAGCGAGCTCACTGGGCAACCCCAGGAAGTACTGGCGCATCAGGAAGGTGCCGAACGCCGTCGGGATGGCCGGAATGATCAACGCGAGCAGCGTGTCCGAGAGCCCGATGCCGCGGATCAGCATGAACACCGGCACGATCGTCACCTGCGCGGGCACCATCATCGTGGCCAGCACGATGGAGAACAAAGCGCCGCGTCCCCTGAAACGCAGGTGCGCGAAGGCGTAACCGGCGAGGGCTGCGGTGAGCATCTGCCCGACGGCGATCAGCCCGGTGACCAGGGCGCTGTTCAGTACCAGTCCCACGATGTTGAGTTGCTTGAACACCTGCTGGTAGGAGGCCAGGTCCGGGTTCAGGGGCAGGAAGGCCGGCGGCAGTTTGAAGGATTCCGACGGCGGCCGCAGTGAGGTGGATAGCGTCCAGAGGACAGGGCCCAGGACAAAAACAGCTGCGATCAGCAAGGCAGCGACACGTCCGGCAACTGACCAGTCGCGCTTCTTGCGCGTAGCCACAGGCGCCGTGGTTTCAACACGTTCTGAAATGAGGGTCATGGCGGGCCTTACTGGTAGAAGACGAATCGTTTGCTGAGCCGGAACTGAGCGGCTGTGATGGCCATGATGATGAGCGTCAGGATCACGCCGATCGCCGAGGCCTGGCCGAATTCGAGTCGTTGGAACGCGGACTCGAAGATCACCATGACGGCGGTACGCGTCGAATCGCCGGGCCCGCCGCGTGTGAGCACGTAGGGCTGATCGAATACTTGCAGCGCATTGATGATGGCCATGACCGATGCCACCAAGGTGGTGGGGCTCAGCAGTGGCAGTGTCACGTAGAAATGCTTGCGCCAGCCGGTGGCGCCATCGATCGAAGCGGCTTCGTATGTCTCCACCGGGATCGAGGCCAGCCCACCAATGAACAGCAGGAAGGAGAACCCGAAGTTCTGCCATACATACACAAGAATCACGACGGCGGCCGAACCACCTGGCGTCGTCAGCCACGGTACCGCTGGGATGCCGACGAACGAGAGCAGCCAGTTCACCACCCCAAACTGCTCGTTGAAGAGATAGCGCATGAAGATGGACACCGAGGCTGCAGACAGGATCAGTGGGAAGAAGAACGCGGAGCGGAAGAACACTCTCAGCCAGGACGGGAGCTTCTCCTGAACCATGATCGCCAGGCCCAGTGCGAGTCCCAGTTGGAGGGCTACCGCCACGATGACGAACACGATGGTGTTAAGGAACGAGACGCGGACGGTCGGGTTCTGGACTACCTCGGCGAAGTTGTCGAAGCCCACGAACGTCGGCGCGGAGATGATGTCCCAGCGGAAGAAGGCGAGCGCCAGGGACGCGACGATCGGCAGCAGGGTGAAGATGCCCATGCCCACGATGGTCGGGGCAAGGAAAGCCCAGGGCAGCCAGCGCTGTTGGACGCGGCCACGCTTGGAGGGCTGGCTGTGCTTGTGGGTGGCTTGACGGCCCGGCTGCTTCCCGGTCCCGGTGGGGGTACTGGTTGCGGTGCTCATGGCTGCCTCCTCAGGGCCAGTTCAAGATCGCGCTGCATTGATTCGAGGGCCTGCTTGAGTTGGCGCTCGTCCCCGCTGACAGCCAGGGATACGTTTTTCATGAGGGCCGTTTCGACGGCGGCCTGCTGGGGTGGTGCCGGAATGGGACCTGTGGTGGGGAACTTGTCCAAGGTCTCGTAGAAGACTTTCCAGTTCCGTGGACCTGTGCCGGCATAGAGTTTCTCGTTGACCATGGATCGGCGCGCGGGTGTGGTGTTCGGTGTGGGGAACACAATCTGCATGGCCTCTTTGCTGGAGCTGAACTTCACCCATTCCCAGGCTGCGTCCTTGTCCTTGGCGGTCTTCATGATCGCGTAGCCTGCCGTGCCGAATTGGTGGCGCTGGGTCCGCCATTTCGGGAAGAACTGGACGTCGAAGTCGTTCTCTGTCATCCCCGCCTCGTGGAGGCCTTGTACCCAATAGCCGCCCGCCGGCGTCGTACCGATCCTGTTGGAGGCGAAGAGACCGATCAGTGCGCCGCCGCCGCCTTCCTCGGGCCGGACACCAAGTCCGTCCTTGACCAGGCCGCGGAGGTAGTCGAAGGATTCGAAGACGCGGGGATCGTCAGCGTTCGGTTCGAGCCACTGGTAGCCGCCGGAGCGGAGACTGCGCGAGGGGTCGTTGGCGTAGAAACCGTCCCAGAGCCATTCGCCGCCGGTGGACTTGGTTTCCTTGAGGAAGCTTGTCTCGTTGGCGTAGAGCCATGGCACCACTCCACCGAAGAGACGGTTGGTCCAGTAATAGGGGGTGAAGTCCTGCGGCTTGGCTTTCTTCATCGCAGCGAGGGTGCTGCGGAAGTCCATGTGCGTCCAGTCGTCGGCGGGGCGTTCCAAGCCGGCCTGACGGAGTGATGCGGTGTTGTAGTACATGTTGGCGGCATTCCAGTCGATGGGGAGCTGGAACAGGCTGCCTTTGTACATGAAGGCTTCAACCAGGCTGGGGTGGACGTCTTCGAAGTACTCCTTCATGTGGTCGGCGTCGCGGCGCAGGTACTCATCCAGCGGATGGGCCAGTTTCTCGGCGAAGAGCTGGGCACCTTCAGTGGCCACGTACACAACGTCCGGCGGCGTGCCTGCTGCCACCATGGTGAGGATCTTGGTGAAGAAGTCCTTCCAGTCCACGGCCTGGATGGCTTGGACCTTGACCTTGATCTCGGGGTGGACCTTGGCGAAGGCGTCGATGACCTTCTGCCGGGCTGCGGCGTCAGCGGCGGTGCCCATGATGGCGATACTGAGGCTGTTGTCTCCCCGGCCAGGAATGTCTGTCCCGGTCAATCGCGGCCATGACGCCGCTGTTGCTCCGACTATCCCGGCACCGAGGGCTGTGAGGGCTGTTCTGCGTGTGAATTGTCGCAAAGCCCCATTGGTTCCCGGCATGTAGATTCCCTTCCCTAACACGTGTCAGGTAGCCTATTCCTGCTACCTAACACGTGTCAATCGTCACGGGAATGTTGCACCGACCTCACCCCGCCGCCCGGCCCTAACCGGAGGGCCGGAGCCACGTCATGATTCTTCGCCGAGGCATTATCCAGTTGAGTTAGGTTAGGTTTACCTTGTTACATAGTCTTTCGTGACTACCCATCCGGACGTTGCCCAAATTTCGTTCGCCACTAGCCTGGCGTCCTTCGGCGACCGCACCGCCATCAGCACAGGCGAGCACTCCATCAGCTACCGCGACCTTGCCGCGCGCGTAGAGGACATGGCGCGCCAACTCGGCCCTGAGCGCCGCCTGGTTGCCCTTGAAGCTGACAACACCTTGCCGTCGTTGACCGTGTATCTCGCGGCCCTGGCATCGGGCCATCCACTGCTGATCCTGCCGGTCGGCGGCGGAAAAGCAGCCCAAACACTCATTGCCGCCTACGATCCAGACGTCATTGCGCGGTCCTCCAACGGCGAGCCTGTCCTGGACGTGCGCCGCCATGAGACAGCACACCAACTGCACTCGGATCTGGCACTCTTGGTGAGCACTTCAGGCTCCACAGGCTCGCCGAAACTCGTTCGCCTTTCCGCGGCTTCCATTCAGGCGAACGCAGAGGCCATCGCACAGTACCTGCACCTGCGTCCGAGCGATATTGCCGCCACGACACTTCCCCTCTCCTATTGCTACGGGATGAGCGTGGTGAACAGCCATTTGCTGGTGGGCGCATCTTTGGCATTGACAGACCTCTCCGTAGTGGATCCATGTTTTTGGGACCTGGTCCGTACCGAGGGCGTGACCTCGTTCGCTGCCGTCCCCTACACTTTCGAGCTTCTGGACCGTGTGGGATTCGAGCACATGGATGTTCCGAGCCTGCGCTACATCACCCAGGCCGGAGGTCGTCTGGCTCCCGAGCGCGTCCGATCCTATGCAGAGTTGGGCCGGGAGCGCGGCTGGGACCTTTTCGTCATGTATGGGCAGACCGAGGCCACAGCCCGCATGGCTTACTTGCCACCGGACCTTGCAGCGGAGCATCCACATGCCATCGGCGTCGCGATTCCCGGAGGAGAATTCCGGCTCGAACCAGTGCCGGGCTTGGATGACTGGGAGCTCGTCTACACCGGGCCAAACGTCATGCTGGGATACGCCGAGAAGCCCGAAGACCTGGCCCTTGGCCGGGAAATCACCGAGCTCCACACCGGTGACCTCGCGAGGCTCGGCCCTAATGAACTCTACGAGATTGTGGGCAGGCGCAGCCGTTTCGTGAAAATCGTTGGGCTGCGCGTTGACTTGGGACGTGTTGAGCGACTCCTTGCAGACCTTGGCCTCACCGCCGCTGCCGCAGGTTCAGACGATCGCGTGGTGGTAGCAGTGGAAGCCCAGGATGACCTTGGATTGGTTGCCAAGAGCCTGGCGCAGGACCTGGGTGTGCCGCGCGCGGCCGTCCAACTGCATTCGGTCCCGGACATTCCACGGCTCGGCAACGGGAAGCCTGACTATCCGGCGATCCTTGCGTTGTCTACACAGCCTGAGCCAGAGCAGACGGAGCCCCACCGCGGGACAGAATTCATCCATGGGACAGAGACTTTGCTTGAGATCTTCGCAGAGGTCCTGGAACGCCCCGACATCACAGAGACTGACAGCTTCGTTTCCCTTGGCGGAGATTCGCTCTCCTACGTGGCGGCGTCGGTAAGGCTTGAGCGTGCACTTGGCCGCATCCCGCAGGGCTGGCACCTCATGCCCATTTGCGAGCTTGTCCCGGCACGTGAAGCCGAAGCCGATCCAGCCCATGAAGAGGCGCGCGCCAAGGCACTTCTCCGGAACTGGCGGGGGAAGCTGACAGCACGTATGGAAACGGGAATCGTGCTCCGCGCGGTGGCCATCATTTTCATTGTGGCAACGCACATCAAGTTCTTCTCCTGGGAAGGCACCGCCCACGTGCTGATGGCAGTGGCAGGGTATAACTTTGCCCGCTTCCAGCTAACGGGATCCCGGCGGGAACGGCTCCGGAGGCAATTACGCGCTGTCGTGCGGATCGTCGTACCCAGCGTCCTGGTCATCGGCGTCGCTTTTGCCGTGACTGACGACTACGGCTGGCACAACGTGTTCTTGTTGAATTCAATCGTTGGTCCCCAGGGGTGGACGGATATGTCCCGCTTCTGGTTCGTTGAAGTGCTGGTTCATATCCTCATCGGACTGGCTCTCCTGCTCGCTATCCCCGCTGTGGACCGTGCTGCACGCAGATGGCCATGGGCGTTTCCACTCGCCTTGGCCGCCATCGACCTCCTGCAGCGCTTCGACATCATCGAGTTGCCCTATCCTGGCCAAGGGCCTGTCTTGTGGCTGTTCGCCTTCGGATGGGCTGCTGCCGTATCGCGGGAGTGGTGGCAACGCGCCGCAATGACCGCCTTCGCCCTACTCACGATCCCCGGGTCCTTCAGCAACGAACACCGCAGCGCGACCATCCTGGTAGGTTTCCTCATCCTTCTCTGGATTCCTACCTTGCCCGTGCCGCGCGGCCTGCACCGCGTCACAGCTCTGCTGGCCAGCGCATCACTGTATATCTACGTCACGCATTGGCTGGTGTATCCGCTCTTTGGACAGACCCATAAAGGGTTGGCCCTCGCGGCATCATTACTGGTGGGCGTGGCCTACTGGGCTACGGCGACGCGCGCCATGGGCAGCGTGGAGCGGTGGCTGCGTGACCGCCAAAGGCGGCGCCACTTCAATGCTCCCGGCCCGCGGCCGGATGGCGATTCCGGGTCGGACAGGTTTCCCGAGCCGGACAGGATTTCAGTGCTGGATGCGAGGATGCCGCAGCGATCGCGTGCTCGCGGATGAGTGTGAGAAGACAGGCCGTGCTCCCGAAAACGCCCTCCTGCGGCCGTCACGGCGGCCCCTCCGATTCGAGGAGGCCCCATCTTCCTCCTGGGAATGCGACGGAGCCAACAGCACCAGCGGCACAATGGTTATCCCCAGCCAGACAATCACAGCCAGCAACGCCAGCATCAGGCCTGTAGTAGGTTCCATAGGTTAAGAATAGGCTGATTCGCCCTTGACCATAAGGCACCTTATTGGTATGCGCGCCGGTGTGTGCGCCGCGCCCGACGCGTCCTCACATGAGCCTTTCAGCGAACTGTGGCAGTCTTGATTCAATGAGTTCCCAGCAGTCCCGCCCCATAGCGATGTCCCCTGACCGGTCAGCACAAGGTCGCAAGCCCGGCGTCGGTACAGGACTGCTTTTTGGCTTGGGTACAGTCGCCAGCATCCTGGGCTTGGTGGTCACGTACTACTTCTTCGTGCGGACCACCATGGGCCAGTTCATCGACGAGTCCGCATTGGTTGAGGCCACTGAATTGAGCGGATCTGCGGGCAGGGCGTCCACCAAATTCCTGGATATGCTGCCCATCCTGTCACTGGCGATCGCTATCATCGTGGTGCTCTTCGTGACTGTGGCGCGTCGCCGTTGGACTGCCGCCGGAATTGCCGTGGCCGCCTGCATTGCCGCCAACCTGGCTACGCAGGTATTGAAGTTGTTTATCCCGGACAGGCCCGATCGCGGCGTCCAAACACTTGAACTCAATTCCCTCCCCTCTGGCCACACAACGTTGGCAGCCTCTGCTGCTGCTGCGGTTTTCCTCATGGTCTCGCCCCGCTGGCGACCCCTGGCAGGTTTCCTCGGCAGCACCTTCGCCGTGGCCACTGGGGTTTCGACACTCATCAACCAATGGCATCGGCCCTCCGACGTCGTAGCCGCCTTCCTCGTGGTGGGCGCCGTCATGCTTCCTGCCGGATGGCTGATCCTTCGCAGCGGGACCAGCTGGAACGTTTGGAAAGGCTACGGCGAGCACTGGGCAGCGTCACGACTCTGGGTATGGTTGACCGCCGTTGCCTTGCTCCTGGCAGCTATCGTCGCCGGCTACTCACTGCTCCAGGTCATGCCGGGACTCAGCCCGGACAGCACCGTTGACTACTTCTGGGCCGGGACTGCATTCATTGTGGTTGCCGGGTACCTGTCAGCCCTTGGCGGGACGTGGCTGTTCGGCCTGGCGGCCAGGAAGCGCTAAAGCACCAGGGAGTTAAGGCTCGACGGCGGCAGCTTACTTCCGCTCGATGTGCCGGGCCTGAGCTCGGATGAAGTCCCGATCCTCTTCCGTAAGCAAGGTGCCTCCGTGCCCGTCGACAGGGCTATCCTCACCCGTCTCGTTGTTGAGGATGGCCGTTTGGGTTCGTGGGATGATCATGCTTCCCGGATTATCGATAAGCCACTGCTGCGTTTCCGGTGAAAGTTGATTCCAGAATTCCTTGATGTGCATAGTAATCAGCGCCGCCCCTTCAATGGTTGAGTACATTCCCACACTGGGCAGATTCCCTCAGTGCGTCAAGCATATTTTTACGAGATTACAAACACCTTTACGGATTATTTCGGGGCTGCAACATCTTCGGTTTCAAACCCGGAAAAACTTGATCCAACCTTGAGCCAGCGCCGCATGGACCCTTGATCTGAGACCGCGAAAGTAATCGCAAGGCAGAAGCCACAACAACACGAAAGAAGGTCTCACGGTGAAAAACACAACAATGCTTAAAGGCGCAGCGGCACTGGCACTTGGTGGAGCGCTGCTCCTGGGTGGCGGAGGAACACTGGCTTGGTGGAACGCTTCGGATTCCGCGGCAGCAGGCACCATTGTCGCTGGCAACTTGAACGTCCAGGCCGCAACCGGCGTTTGGACCGACCGCGCAGGCAACCCGGTCAACCTCGCCACGTACCTGGTGGTTCCTGGCGATCTCCTGACCTACACACAGGATCTGGACGTCACCCTCACCGGCGACAAAATGGCAGCCAACCTCGTTGCCGCGAACACCGGTGCAGGCGCAGGATTCGATCCCTCCAACGTCACGGTTACGTCACCCAAGCTGACGGACGCTCACGGGGCCGTCATCGCCAACCCGCTCACCACTTCGCAGCATGTCACGGCGAGCATCACCTTCGAATTCAAGTCCAGCACCTCAACCCGCACGGACAACAACGCAAGCAGGAACCTGGGCAACGTATCCTTCACCCTGACACAGGTCCAGCAGTCCGGCCTCCAGTAGTCCTGCCCCGCAACAACTTCAACAGGAGTGTCAATGAGAATCCCCAGGAGCATCAAGACGGCTGGCCTTATGGTCGCGGCCGTGCTCCTGGGGCTCATGGCCGTCCAAGGTACGTACGCACTCTGGTCCGCTACCGCTGTTGCCCAGCCGGGCACGGTCAAAGCATCCAGTTTTACCGTCAACCTGACAGGGAACCCTTCCGGGTCCTCGGTGCCCATGACCGTCAATGACCAAGCGACCACGTTGGCACTGACCACGGCACAGGCGCCCCTGGCGGACCTGGCCCGCGGCAGCTCCGTTTACACGTCCATGGGAATCGGAAACGCCAGCGACGCCGGTGGGGTCTTTGACATCACCGTCACCGCTACGGCGCCTACTGTCAGCAACGTATCCGGGGGCACCATGGCCGGCTATCTCACTGTGACTGCCGCCAGCGCCGCGTCGAGCACCGCATGCTCATCGGCCAGCGGCTATCAGCCTTTGACCGGGGCAGGATTTACGACGCCGGCAATCGCCAAAGGTGCCACCTCCACCCTCTGCTTCAAGGTGACCTTGGACGCTGCCGCACCTTCCAGCGTCGAGGGAAATTCCGTCTCAATCACTCTTCCGCTGCACGCTCGTCAGAAATGTGGGGTTCCCAATGGTTGCGCCTAGTACCCTCGTAGATCGCAATAGCCTTGATGAGCTCGTGCTGGACACGACGATTGACACCACATTTGGCGAATCTGGCGCCGACGCGTCCGTCGCAGTCGAACCCGAAAATGGGGAACTGAAGGAAGCCGGCCGGCTTTCCTCAGAACGTTCTTCCAACGCACGGGTACTGGCCCGCATCGGCCGGGGACTCGGCGTCGTACTTCTTTCCCTTGCACTCCTGGCAGTCACGGTGCTGATCATGCTGCCCAGGGTGACCGGCTCGCAAACGTATTCCGTGCTGACCAACTCCATGGCACCGAAGTACGCACCTGGCACGTTCCTGGTTTCGCAGGCAGCGGACTTTGACGAATTGAAGCTCGGCGACGTGATTACGTACCAGATCGAATCGGGCAAGCCGGGTGTCATCACGCACAGGATCATTGCTTTCGGGTTCCTCCAGACGGGCGAGAAGACGCTCACCACCAAGGGCGACAACAACGACGTCGCGGATCCCCAGCCCGTTCGTGAGATCCAGGTGCGCGGCAAGTTGCTGTACGCCGTGCCGTTCGTGGGGTTCGTCGCGAACGCCTTGGGCAACAGCGACCGCTCACTGTGGCTGGCCGTGGGCGCGGCGGGTTTGATCGGTTACGGTGGGTTCACCATGTTCCGGGAAATCCGGGGCTCGCGAAAGGAAAGGCAGTCTGCGTGAAGCGGGGAACTGGCCCCTCGGCCAAAGCCTGGGCGGTTGGCCTTTTCTGCCTGACTATATTGGTGGGCATCGGTGGAACGTCCGCATTCGGGCTGTGGGAGCAGAGCTCCAACGCAACCATGACTGTTCGAGCCGCGGTTTCCACGCCAACGCCTACCCCCACACCAACCCCAACTCCCAGCGCGCCTGTCGTATTGACGTTGACCTGCACGCAGATAACTACGAGCACTGTCCGGATCAGCATCGCAGGTCTGAGTTCCCCCACGGTGATGACGGTCGGCGGCAAGATGAGCACCAGCAGCGTCTATGTCTCCATCCCTGTGCTGCCTCCGTCTGCAACTTTGGATTTGACGCCGAGCAGTCCCATCTTCGCCACCGCCATCCTTGACGGCCACAACCCTGAAGTCGACGTTCAGGTGACAGCGTTGCAAAACACTGGGACCACAGCCACGGGCGAGCTACGCCGTTTGAAGCTCTCCGGTAATGGAAAATTCCTGACCTGTCCGGTGTAGCGCGGGTCGGCCTCGGGCAGCTGCAACCGCCTCGATAGGCTGACCCGATGACGACGATTCAGGCCTTGGGGCCGACCCTGCTAGGGATCGGCCTCCTCGTGACCCTGACCGCGGCAGTGCTGACCACCTATAAAGTGCCGTACAGGTGGGCGCCAGCGTTGGCGATCCTGAGGGGGACAGTTCAGCTGGCCGCTATCAGTGTCATCCTCAGCGGTGTCATCTCAAGTCCCGTCTTCGTGGCGCTGGCGCTGCTGATCATGTTTGCTGTGGCTGCAACCACTGCTGCCCGGCGCATCGGGTGGAGTTGGAAAACCCTTGGCCTCGTTGGCGGATCCATGGGTCTGGGGGTCGCCGTGACGCTCGGCGTCATCTTCGCCACTGGCGCGGTTGAGCTGACTCCACGTTATGCATTGGCGATGGGTGGCATCATCATCGGCAACGCCATGACCACGGCCACTCTGGCTGGACGCCGTTTCTCGGAGGCCGTTAATGATCACTGGGAGGAAGTGGAAGGGTGGTTGGCCTTGGGTGCAACACCTCGCCGGTCAACGTTGGAATTGGCCCGTCGCGCCGTCTATTCAGCGTTGATTCCCTCCATTGACCAAACGAAGACCACGGGGCTGGTAACTCTTCCAGGTGCCTTTGTCGGTGCGATTTTCGGTGGCATTTCACCGCTCGAAGCCGGCCGGTTCCAGATTGTGGTTCTGGCCGGAATCATGGCTGGCGGTGCGTTTACCGCCGTTTCAGTCATCGCTTCCCGTGCCGCTGTTCGGGTGCGACCGGCGCGCTTGGACCGGTGATCGGCTACTGGCGTCGTGAAGGCCAACGGCGGACGGAGCTTTGGGCCGTACCTTCCCGTGGGAGTCCTGGCTTTGTCGTTGCCAAGGGCAGTGTGATCCTCATGGAGGTGCCGTCTGGGCCCGTGGAGGCCACGTCCGCGGAGCCTCCTGCGGCGACGGCGATCTCGCGAACAAGGGACAACCCGATTCCGAAACTGCGCTGCTGCTGGCCCAGGCCAAGATGGGTGGTCCGAGCAAAACGGTCAAAGATCCGGGCCCGGTCAATGCCTGTGATGCCTGGGCCCGTATCGGTCACGGTGATTGTGGCCTGGCCGCCGGCCACGTTGGTGGCGACCATTATGTGGCCTCCCGCCGGCGTATGGACGAGTGCGTTCTCGGCCAGACCCAGGATCGCACGGTGCAGTCTTTGAGGATCAATAAGCGCCCGCGGTTGCCCCACGCTGGAACAATCCAGGGTGATGCCTCGGTCAACGGCTAACTGGCGGATACTGTCCACAACATCCTGGGCAACACCCGCGACGTTGGTCAGGGCAATATCCGGTTCCTGTACTGTTCCGGTGGCGGATTCCAGCAGCTCATTGACTATCGCGGTCAGCGCGGCAGTGTCGCTCCGGATCCGGGCAAGCGCTTGGGCGGCTGCCGTATCAGGTGGTGTGCCGCGCTGTGCCAGTTGAATTCTGGCGTCCAGGATGGCCAAGGGCGTGCGCATCTCATGGCTCGCGTCCTGGACGAAGCGCCGCTGCATGGCCAGCGCTTCGCCCAGCGGACGGATCGCACTGCGGGCACTGAGCCAGCCAATGCCCCCAGCCAGCAGGATGCCGGCTGCCCCTGCGATGATCATGGCTTTGATCAGATCATTGGTATCAAGATAGGCGTACACGGCGCCGGGTTCAGCCGGTTCCGGGATGCCGGACTGGTTAAGCAGGTAAAGCGTAGACGCCGCCAGGAGGCAGAGGACCAGAACTGCGCAGGCGGCACTGATGCGAAGAGCGATCCTCATGGATGCCCTACGCAGGAATGCCTGGTCCTGGTCCAAAGGAGCAGGATGTTTAGTCATTCGCATCGCCGATCTGGTACCCCACCCCGTGCACTGTACGGATGATCGATCTGGTGATCTTCCTGCGCAGGTGGTGGACGTAGGTGTCGATCACTCCGGGCAGTTCACCTTGGCTGGAGGTGGCATTGATGAGCTCTTCCCGCGTGAAGACGTGGTCCGGCTGCGCGGCTATCGTCGCGAGCAATTCACTCTCCTTGGCAGTCAATGAGGCGAGGAATCCGTGAATGGAACGGATGGACCTGGAAGAAGGGTCCAGTTCCCAGTCTCCAATACTTAAGGTCTTGAACTCTTGCTGGTAACTCCGGGTCAACGCCCTTAGCCGGGCCCCCAGTTCCAAAATGTCGAAGGGCTTGGTCATGTAGTCGTTCGCGCCGGCGTCGAGTCCCCTGACCTTCTCCTCCGTTGCGCCGAGGGCGGTGAGTATGAGGATAGGGGTGGCGATACCCCTGGACCTGAGGGCGGCAATCAGCGCGACGCCGTCCATGCCGGGCAGGCCCCGGTCCACCACCATCACATCCCAGATCCGGGAGAGTCCCCGATGCAGGCCTTCATGGCCGTCGACGGCGACGTGAACCTGGTAGTCCGGCTCCAGCAGTTCGGCGATGAGCGGCCCGAGGACGACGTCGTCTTCCACCAGGAGCAGGGATGGCTTGGTTGCAGTGATCACGAATCCATTGTTGCGCGCCGGTCTTTTTCCGACGCACGGGCCCGCTTGTGCTTGAGGAATTCGATGCCCCACGGCAGCACGGACACCAGGACCATGATGATTGCTATGACGTCAATATTCTTGGCCACGAAGTCAAAGCGGCCCAGCCAGGAACCGAGCAGCGTCACCGAGGCGGCCCAGAGGATTGCCCCGGTGATGTTCCAGAGAGCGAAGGATCTGTAGTGGTAGCGGGCAATTCCGGCGCTGAGCGGTGCGAAGGTTCGCACCACGGGTAAAAAGCGCGCCAGGACCAGTGCCGAGCCACCACGGCGCCGGAAGAACTCTTCTGCTTTTCTCAGGTGTGCAGTCTTCAGTATGCGGGCATCATCCGAGAACCATCGGCGTCCGAACCGGCGACCAAGCAGGTAGCCTACTTGGTCGCCTGCGATCGCCGCCACGCTCACGACGATGATGAGTACGGGCAGTGTCAGATTCAGTTGCTGGTGCAGCAGGCCAGCCGTGAAGAGCAGCGAGTCGCCCGGCAGGAAGGGGAACAGGACCCCGGACTCGATAAAGATGATCAGGGCCACGACAGCCAGCGTTGCAGGGCCCAAACCCTGCAGCAGACTGGCAGGATCCAGGATTGGCAGCAGTTCGGCGGGGCTCAGTGTCGGTGCGAGAGCGAGGGCTTCCATTAAGGCTTCTTTCGATGTGGACTCGCGTCGGAACGGGATGACCGGGCGGACTGCAGCCGGGCCACGATCGAGGGTGCTTGACGGTTCCAGAGACCAGCCATCAACACGACGACGCCAATGGTTGCCGGAAACGATGCCATGACATCCAGTGGATAGTGCGCGCCGATGTAGACACGGGACCAGGCGACGATCACTGCGAGGATCATTCCTGTCCAGAGAACCGGCTTCTCCGCGCGGCTACCCCGGGCCAGGAAATACGCTGCAATGGCCAGGGCGACGGCCAGACATGTGTGTCCGCTGGGAAAGCTGTTGGATATCGGCTCCGGCGCCAGCGGGTCCAACAACAGTGTCGGGTCCGGCCGGATCCTGCCGATGACCACCTTGAACAGTTGGCAGCTCAACCATCCCGAACCCACTGTGAGGGCAAACAGCACAGCTTTCTGTGGGGAACGTCGAATCAGCAGGAGATACAGACTTGTGGCGAGCACCACCAGCGCTCCCACCACAGGCTCGAACAGCAGGTTCAAGGCCAGAGCTAAACCGGTCAGGACAGGGTTATGGTTGCGGCTGAAGTTCTGATCCACAGCCAACTCAGCCGACGTGAAGCCCGGCACGGACTGGACCGCTAGCCCGACGGCGATGACGACTGCCACCAAAATAAGCCCAACGGTCAGCCAGTGTTTGGGGGCGGGCAGCCGCTGGACTGGTACGGAGCCAGGTGTGGATTGCGGGAACATGGGACCCTTCGGCAGGACGTATCGTTCTTCCAATCCTCCGTGAGGGCAATTAAGAACTCGTTAAGAAGTGTGTCCCGGCCGGATTGAGCCCATGATGAAGGAATGCAACGCGTCATCGGTTGGCTGGCCGCAGCCATCATCGTCACTCTGATCTTCGGAAGTACCTATGTCACGCTGCAGCAATTGGGCCGGCGGGCAGCGAATGATGCGCCGACGGCTGCTGCTGCGGCACGGGTTGAAGCCATTGATTCGCCGGCGCCGAGTACGCCGCCGCTGGAATTGAATCCTGACAGCGGTGTCTTCGTCATTGTCTACGGGGCGAATAACAAGCCGGTGTCCAGCACTGCTGTCCTTCATGGGTCCTTTCCCGTCCTTCCTGAGGGCGTGCTCGAGGCGGCACGACGGACCGGATCCGATGCTGTGACCTGGCAGCCGGAGCCCGGTCTGCGGATGGCGGTGGTGGCACGAGCCGCTGGGGAACAGGTAGTCGTCGCGGGTCAGTCGCTAAAACCTGTCGAGGACAGGAACTGGATGGTCCTGATCTTCCTGTCGGCGGCATGGCTGGGCAGCATGGTTGTCCTTGGCTTGGGATACGGCGCCGCAGAGATATTTCGGGGACGTTCGCTCCGGCGCTACGCTGAAACCGGAGATGCGGGAAAGGATCTGTCATGAGTGCTGAAGGAACGAAGGAAGACCCATGGGTGCTGGTCACGGCACCGGGCTCGTCGGAGTACTCCATGTACCGCGACCCGGAGTCAGACCCACCGGCCCTCGTTTGCCAAGTAGGGTCGACGACCCTGAAGTATCACCTGCGAGCCATCGAGGATCTGTCCGCCTGGCTCCGTGAGCAGGAGGACTGGGTGCCCCTGGGCGCAGCCGATGAGAGCAAACCAGCACCGGAGGGAAGCGTCGAGGCATGGGGACGGGATCCGGCCAACCCTGTATCCGGGTGGTACGGGCTCCGCAAAGGATACCGCGGCCGCTTTGGGATGTACCTCCCCCCGCTGCTCGAAAAACTCGGGCTGGTCGAACTGACCCACGAGAAACGCAACAACATGGTTCGAGCCCTCCCCAGCTAACCCATTGCCGTGGAGAAAGCGGCTTCCCACTCCGGTTGAAAGGGCGCGGCTAGTAGTTCCGCCGATGTTTCAGTCGAGGGATCGCGACGGCGAACACGGCTGCCGCTGCGAAGCCCAGGACGCCGGTGGCCCAGACGCCAGCAGCGAGCGAAATGGCAGCAGTCAGGGCAGACAAGAGCACCGGCCCACCCGTTGCACCAGAATCGGCAATGAACCGCCAGATGCCAAGGAAGTGGCTCCTTCCATTGTCCGGTGAGAAGTCAGCACCCAGTGTCATGATCAGCCCGGAACTGATGCCGTTGCCAAAGCCAATCAACAGGGCAGTCAACAGCAGCGGAAGGAACCCACCAGTGAACGGAATGAGGATCAACGCCGTCCCCATGATCACTGTGGACGGAACCGCCACCCACTGCCGTCCCTTGCGATCCATCAGCTTTCCAGCCGGATAAAACACCAACATGTCGATGGCGCCTGAGAGGCCGTAGATCAGCGATGCTTGCGTGGCGTCCATGCCTAAGTGATCGGCCCACAACGGGATGACAACTTGGCGCGAAGCACGCAGAGCGCTGAGCAGCAGAATTCCGAAGCCCACAGACAGGAACACCCCGGCATGGGAAGCAGCCACATTTCGCAGCGTTGACGCCGGGATGACTGGCCCGCCGTCGGACGTATCGGGAGCCACCAAGTCAGGGATGGTGAGCGACAAAGCAGCGGCCGCCATCATCCCGACAAAACCAACCCAGTACGCCCCGCTGATTCCGGCGAACTGCATCACGCCGGCACCGATGAACGGACCGATGAAGATGCCGATCCTCGTAACGCCGCCCAATGTGGACAACGCACGGGCGCGGAACATCACCGGAACTGCCTCGGTGAGGTACTTCTGGCGGGCCAGGTTGAAAACGCTCGCCGACATACCCACCAAGGTCATAGCTGCTGCCAGCAACCAGATCCCGTGCTCCATCTGTGGAGCGAAAGCTGCCGCGCCGAGGGCAAGGGCTCCTACGGCACCTGCCCCAACAATTGCCCAGCGTTCGCCGAACTTTATGGTGATGAGCGATGCCGGGATATTGAAGAGCCAGGACCCCAAGCCGATCAGCGTGACGATCAACGCGGAGACTGCCACGGATGCTCCAAGGTCACGCGCCGAGAGCGCGATGACCGGAAGAACCGCCCCCTCGCCGATACAGAACAACAGCGCAGGCCCGAAGGCCGGTAAAGCAATGCTGCGGAGGCTGAAGTTTTGGTCTTGCTGGGTGGTTGTCATCCCCTTCATCCTAGGACTCTGACCCAGCCGCCTCGCAGTTGTCGCAGTTCCGGAGATCCGGAACCGCAACAACTGCGCGCGAGACTAGGCCTCGTCCAGGTGACTAGATGCGGTTAGCCGTTGCCTTCCGACGTCCGGCTGCTGAAAGTGCCAAGCCTATGAGAAGAAGGCCGACTGCCCAGAGCGTGAAGCTGCCGTCCAATCCCGTAGTGGCCAGAGAGTTGGAACTCCCGACGCCGGTCGCAAGGCCTGCTGTCAGCACACCTTGAGTGCCGCCTGCAGTTACTGCGCTACCACCTAGCTGGGCACCGCCCATTCCGGTTGTCCCGACGCCAGCGTTCCCGAATACAGGACCCCCAATTTCGGTCCCCGGATTGTTGGTGCCAGAGTCAATGCCAAGTCCCCCACCACCAGCAGGCTGGCTAACCTCCGGCGGGTTGACGACGGGAGGGTTGGCCACCGGCGGATTCACAACGGGAGGATTCACAACGGGAGGGTTGACGACCGGCGGATTCACAACGGGAGGGTTGACGACCGGCGGATTCACAACGGGAGGATTCACAACGGGAGGCGTGATGGCTCCGACAGAGGCGCCACCGATGCCAAGCGATGTCGAGTCGACCGTGACCGGAGCGGTGATTGGAACAACCACCTGGGTCCCGGAAGCGACGCCGCCCGATCCATTAGTGGTAGCACCCGAGGTCCCCGCCGGTGCAGTTCCCCCGGAAGTACCGGCAGTGCCAGCCGACGAATCGCCCAAGACACCAGCAGACGTCGAGCCAACAGTCACCGGAGCGGTAACCGGAGCAACCACCTGCGTCCCGGAGCCAAGGCCCTTAGATCCCGAGGTCGTAGCGCCCGAGGTCCCCGCCGGTGCAGTTCCCCCGGAAGTACCGGCAGTGTTGGCTGACGAATCACCCAACACACCAGCCGACGTCGAACCAACAGTCACCGGAGCTGTAATCGGAGCAACTACCTGAGTCCCGGAGCCAATGCCACCAGAACCGTTAGTCGTAGCGCCGGACGTTCCCGCCGGAGCAGTCCCACCGGAAGTACCGGCAGTGTTGGCTGACGAATCACCCAACACACCAGCCGACGTCGAACCAACGGTCACCGGAGCTGTAATCGGAGCAGCCACCTGAGTACCCGAACCGATGCCATTAGATCCGTTTGTATTGGAACCTGTGGTTGTACCTGTACCCGTGCCCGAAGTACCGGACGTGCCACCGCTGGCAGACGAATCACCCAGCACACCAGCCGACGTCGAACCGACAGTCACCGGAGCGGTAACCGGAGCAACCACCTGAGTCCCGGAAGCTACCCCATCTGACCCGTTGGTCGTAGCACCCGAGGTCCCCGCCGGAGCAGTCCCACCGGAAGTACCGGCAGTGCCGCCATTGCCGCTGGCGGCTGAATCACCCAGCACACCAGCAGACGTCGAACCAACAGTCACCGGAGCGGTAACCGGAGCAACGACCTGGGTCCCGGAAGCAACGCCCTTAGATCCCGAGGTCGTAGCGCCCGACGTTCCCGCCGGTGCAGTTCCGCCGGAAGTACCGGCAGTGTTGGCCGACGAATCGCCCAGCACACCAGCCGACGTCGAACCAACAGTCACCGGAGCTGTAACCGGAGCAACCACCTGAGTCCCGGAAGCTACCCCTTCTGCCCCGCTGGTCGTAGCACCCGACGCCCCCGAAGGAGCAGTCCCACCGGAAGTACCGGCAGTGCTGGCCGCCGAATCACCCAGCACACCAGCCGACGTCGAACCAACAGTCACCGGAGCGGTAACCGGAGCAACCACCTGAGTCCCGGAAGCTACCCCATCTGACCCGTTGGTCGTAGCACCGGGAGTAGCGGCAGCAGGTGCGCTGCCCGTATTCGAGGGTGCGCCGGACGTAGCTGATGAATCTCCAGCCACACCCGCGGCAGTGGCTCCGATGTTAACAGGGACCAATATCGGAGCCACTACCTGAGCGCCGGATGCGATGCCTTCTCCCCCCGACGTTGTTGCCTGCGCAGGCGCTTGGGCCGGTGCAGAACCTGATGTTGCTGCTGGTGTTGTCGTTGCCGATGAGTCCCCCAGGACACCCGTCGACGTCGATCCCACAGTTACGGGGACCGTCACCGGTGCAACTACTTGGGTACCGGAGGCTGTGCCGCCGGAACCGTTGGTGCCAGCCGCCGTCGTCGAACTGCTTGGTGCAGTTGGAGCGGCAGGTTTGGCTGGGCCCGTCGCAGTGGAGCCCCCCAGCAGACCCACTGATGACGAGCCCAGGTTTATGGGCGCTGTTACGGGCGCGACTACCTGTGTCCCGGAGCCAGTCCCGTTGGAACCGTTGGTGCTGGCAGTTGGCGCCGTCCCTGTAGCCGGAGCGGCTGCGGGCGCCTTTGTGGTTGAGGATGAATCTCCCACGAGGGCCAGTGACGTAGCGCCTGTGCTGACTGGCGCTGTCACCGGTGCCACCACCTGTGTGCCGGAAAGGGTTCCGTCCTTTCCACTGGTCGTATCTGCCGCGTTGGCCGCGGTCCCGCCGAGGGCTATCAAGCCTCCGGCAAAGCATGTGCCGATCAGGCACCTGCGAATTGTCGAGTTCATTGTGATCTTCTCCTGAAGGTCTTGTTCCCAAAGACGTCCGATGACGGATCGTCCGGCTAACCATCGGCCGCATGTAGAGGCGCGGCTGGGCTGGGGAACTAGTCAGGAGAGGAGCCGGGATCGAAAGAAACCGGCTTTGGATGATCTTCATTGCTGGCCGCTGCTGGACCAGAAAGTGTGTCTGCAGGAACGATTGGCGCCCCATGCAGGAAGGCTGCGGCAGGGCTTGGCGGCCCGTTTTGTGAGGTACCCGAGCCCGCGCCGGTGACACCAAGAGGTGTCGTTTCCGGGTCGGCCGGCAGCTCGGCTGGAACCTCAGGTTCGACGATGACAGAGGCGCCGATTACGGCACCAGGTGAAGCAGGGGCAAAACCTCGCGCCAGAGCAAAGGTCAGTGAAACGTCGGCATTGAGGGTGGGCGGAGTTGTCCCGAGGGGCAGGCCAGCGGATTCCGTCCCCGAACCGCCGCCGGCTGAAGCCGTTGGTGAAGTCCCGACGGCGGGTGGCGGCACAGTTCCGGCACCTGGCGTCGTGGGGAGCATGGCGCCGTCGCCGCCCAAGAGCGGGGGAAGCAGGCTTCCGGGTCCAGCAATCGGAGGTAAAACGCTGCCGACAGGCGGGAGGACCTTATCGATGACCTCAACGATGGGGGCCACGACAGGCTTCGTCACGCCCGTCACCGGGTCCAGGCCGACGGGTTTCAGAACATCATTTACCGGAGGAACAACCGCCTCGACGGTGTGGTCAATAGTGCCCGTGGCTGGTTTGACGACCGTGTCCACAACGCTGCCGACTGTGTCGCTCGGAACTACCCGGTTAACAACGGGGAGTTTGGCGATGACTTTGTCCGCGGACTCCGCAACCTGCTTAACCACCGGGGTTACAGCTGGAACGTGCACGGTTATCGGATGTGCCGGGACAACGACTTTGGCGGGAGCCGGAAGAGGTACGTTCGGCACAGGGACAGTGACGACGGGGGCGGATGGCTTAGGCCCGACGGAAGTTGCAACGGACGCGGCCGCCTTCTTGACCGCACCCGTTGCAGCACTGAGTGTCTTGTTGGTTTGCTTGCTGGCGGTGTCGGCTGATGAAACGGTTGACGACACCGAAGATGTCACTCCGCCCAGCAGCGAGTGGTTATCAGTGATCCCGGAATCGGCGTTGGCGGCCGTCGCGGACAATGCCATCCAAATTGCGGTACCGGCGCCAGCGATCATGACGGAGCGGAGAATCTGAGTAGCGCGCGGAATTACGCGAATGGCCTTCATCTCGACACCCCCCAGGTAGCCGCAAACCGATGGTCGATTTCATCCTAGGACTGGTGTTGCCCAATAGTCCATGGGGAGGCAGTAATCAAGATGACAAATTTGTCAGTAACCTTCATTTATGAAGAAGGGTAAAAGCCAGTCTTCTCGGGTCCAAAGTCGGGCGTTGCCAGGGATCCACCAGCAACCCTTCCGTGCTGGGCATTGGTTTCCTGGAGCCGTTTGATGAACCAGCGCGACTGCTCCGGTCCATAAGGCAGTACAGGGATGGCCTTGGTTGCATCGTTGGGCATATCGCGGATGGACTGGGTTGCCTGCCGCACTGCAGTGCTCATGGTGTCGGCCATGGTCTTGACGAATTCGTCGCTCGCAGGCTTGCCGTGGCCCGGGACCAGGAACTCGTAGCGGTGACGCAAAGCGGAGATGTGCCGGAGGACGTCCGCCCACTCCTCGGGATACGAGTCCTCAAAGGAAGGGTGTGCGCCGTGCTCGACGAGGTCACCCACGAACAGCGTTGAGTTGGTACCCACCAGGAGGTCACCGTCGGTGTGGGCGCGGCCCAGATAGAACAGTGTGGCTGTAATTCCGCCGAGGTCCACTAGAACAGGCTGGTCGCCAACGATCGCGTTCGGAACAACGATGTCGACGGCGTCACCCTCCCCCGCGGCCATCTCCGGTTCGTTGGTGGCGACGAAGCGACGCTGGTTGTCGGCGTCCCGCTCGATGGTTGCCGCACAGTTGGCGTGCGCCCAGAACTCTGTCACGCCGTCGTCGGCAAAAACAGCGTTACCGAAGAAGTGGTCGTAGTGCGCGTGGGTGTTGACTACCACCAGCGGAAGCTGGGTCTTTTCGCGGACAGCAGCGAGGATCTCGCGGCCTTGGCGGGGGCCACATCCGGTGTCGATGACCATGGCGAGCTCACTGCCCACCACAAGCCCGGTGTTGAGTAAGGACCCCTCGGTCTCCAAGACGTAGTTGTCCGTGCCAAGTTCATGCCAAGCTGACAATGAGTTCTCCGTATCCAGTGCAATCCGGCGATGTTCAGGCCTCGATTCTACCCATGCGCAGCTGGGAGAAGCCGGAATGACCCGGTGGCAGGTGAACTCCGTGCCGGACTAGAGGATGGCCGTCATGACGTTCCAGCCGGACCCAATCTGGCGGGCAGCAAGCCACCCACCCGAGCCGTCACCCGGGTAGAGCCACAAAACACCGGAGCTGTTGCGGGCAATGACGTCAATCTTGCCGTCGCCATTGAAATCACCGGGGCCCTCAATAGCGGTCATGACATTCCAACCGGAACCAACCTGCCGGGCAGCAAGCCAACCACCAGAACCGTCACCGGGATAGAGCCACAGAACGCCCGACCCGTTGCGGGCAAGAACATCAGCTTTGCCGTCGCCATTGAAATCACCGGGGCCTTCAATAGCGGTCATGACATTCCAGCCGGAACCAATCTGGCGGGCAGCAAGCCAACCACCAGAACCATTGCCCGGATACAGCCACAGAACACCATTGGCATCGCGGGCTATCACATCGGCTTTGCCGTCCCCGTTGAAGTCACCGGGTGCCTCGATCGCGGCCATCCCATTCCAGCCTGCACCGATCTGACGGGCAGCAAGCCAGCCACCAGAACCGTTGCCCGGGTACAACCACAAGACACCGTTCGCATCCCGGGCGATCACGTCCATTTTGCCGTCCCCGTTGAAGTCACCGGTTGACTCAATGGAGGTCATGGCATTCCAGCCTGCACCGATCTTGCGGGCGGCTAGCCAGCCACCGGAACCATTGCCTGGGTACAGCCACAAAGCGCCGCCGTTGTCCCTGGCAAGGACATCGCTCTTGCCGTCACCGTCGAAATCAGTGATTTTTTGACTGGAGGTCTTGAAGGTGAACTTCCACTCGGCCAGAGCTGTCGGGGCCAATGCATAATCTGCAACAACCCTGGCGGTAACGGTTACTGCTCCACTCCCCGGATAGGTGCCAGGGGCAAGAACCTTTCCACCTACCAAATATTCCACGCCGGCGAGGGCGGGAATCGTGTAGGTATCGTTCGAGGTGCCGTCCCGGTCATTGAAAACTACGGGCGCAGGCGTCACGGGAAGGTGCCCACCAAATGTGGTGAGCGCTGCGGTGGCATCAATCAAACCCGCCCCACAGCCGGCCGGGCAACCAGCAGGAAGTGGTCGTGCCGAGTCCTTCAGCTGCTGTTCCACGTGGTCGGGAGTGAGGGCGATCCCCTCTGCCGAGTACAGGAGAGCCGCAAGGCCTGCCACATGAGGGGCGGCCATGGACGTTCCCTGCATAAACGCATAGCCCGCCGTGCCCTGCGTGGTTGTCCCTGAGTTGTAGGTGGACAAGATACCGTTCAGGGCCGAGGAACTCATCTCGCCCCCGGGAGCAGTTACATCAACGGCGCTCCCGTAGTTGGAGTACGACGCCTTCGCGCCGGTCCTGTCGCTCGCGGCAACGGTGATGACGTTCGGGCAGTTTGCAGGGCTGGAATCGGCCGCGGGGCGATTGGAATTTCCAGCAGCAACTACTACAACGGCTCCAGCGTTATGGGCGAAATTGATGGCGTTTTGGTACGTGTCAGAGCACGGCTTGATGCCACCGAGACTGAGGTTGATAACGCGGGCCGGGTTGGGATTGATGGGAGCCCCGCTAACAATGCCGCCTGCCGCCCAAATGATTCCATCTGCGATATCCGATGAATACCCACCACAGGCACCCAACGCCCGAACCGGAAGGATCTTAGCCTTCGGGGCAACACCGGTTACACCGTAAGTGTTGTTGCCGATCGCAGCGATTGTGCCAGCCACGTGCGTTCCATGCCAGGAAGAATTTATCTGCGGGCTGCCCACACCGCATTCATTTGCTGTCGACCAATCCCCGGGATCCGTAGGATCAGCGTCCCGGCCACTCCCATCCCGGGCATCGGTGGCATCGGACATCATGTCGTAGCCGGGCAGGACATTGGCGTCGAGATCCACATGACTGGTGATCCCGGTGTCCACTACTGCGACGACTACGCCTTCACCATGGTTGTATTGCCACGCCCCGGAAGGTCGAATGCCGGCCAAATCCTCAGAGAGATCCCACTGCGTGGAGTAATAAGCATCATTCGGATCAGCCGCCACCTGCATAATGTCGTCGGCTTCGGCGTAGGCAACGTTGGGATCCGCACGAAGGGTTTTCAGGAAATCCTCGGCTTTTGTCCCGGAAAGGGCCTTGGCAAGTTTGATGACCTGGCCGCCCGCTGCGTTCGGGTGCGAGCTCTGGGCAACGACTCCGAGCTTCATGGCCGCATGACCGGCGGCCTGCTCCACGGCAGCCGCAGCCGCTTTGGCGTTGTCCCGTAGCCCGACGATAAATTGGTCCGTTGCCGCCTCAGGTGCCGGACGGAGTGATTGAGGGGTGCTCGGGATGATGTCGCTATCTCCCGCTACTGCCGGCTGTATGGCCAGGCCGCCGGTGATGAGGAGCGTGGCCAACGCGAAGCCGACGGTCCTTAAGGATCGCATTGGGGAGTTTTTTACCATGGTTGGGCATCCTAGAACGGCGACTGAGCACGGTAAGGCTGGGTCGCGGGCAACTGGAGACCACCAGTTGACCCCCACAGAAAATTGTACGCAGAGGTGGCAGCACTTTCGGCCAGTCTTTTGCGAGGATTTGTCGAGGATTTGCCCTACAAAGAGCAGGACCCCGATTGCCCGAATCGGGGTCCCGCAGCGTTGCTGTCTGTCTCGCGCCTACATATCTGCGAGCGCTCCACCAGGGTTCTCGATGGCGTCGGCCACGTACCGGAGGAAGCCGGCGGCAGTCTCGCCGTCGCACACCCGGTGGTCGAAGGCTAGGGTCAACTCGGTAACCTTGCGTACGGCAAGTTCACCGTTGACCACCCACGGCCTGTCGATGATGCGGCCCACGCCGAGCATCGCAACCTCTGGATAGTTGATGATCGCGGCCGAGCCATCCACGCCGAACACACCGTAGTTGTTCAGCGTGAAGGTGCCTGAGCCGAGTTCGGCTGGGGTCGCCTTGCCGTCACGCGCGACGGCGGTCAGGCGCCGGATCTCGGCATCCAACTCGCGGGCGCTCAACTGGTGCGCGTTCCGGACAGACGGGACAACGAGACCGCGATCCGTCTGTGCTGCGAAACCCAGGTTGATTCCGTCAAAACCGACGATCTCCTGGGAGCCGTCCTCCCCGACTTCAAAGCGCGTGTTCAATGCCGGGTACTTTTTTAACCCAGCCGTGACAAAACGAGCAATGAAGGCCAGCAGACCGGGCGTGTCGTGCGGAGCGCGCTTCTTCAGTTCAGCCCGCATCTCAAGCAAAGCCGTTGCATCCACATCCACCCAGACCGTGGCCTCAGGGATTTCCGTGCGGCTCTTGGTCATGTTCGCGGCAACTGCCTTGCGAACTCCACGGACCGGAGTCCGGGCCGAGACAGCGAGCCCGGTACGGGAGTCGAGGTCGCCCTCAGCCACCGGCACCGAGGCCGGAGCCGTCTCACGAACACGAGCAGCAGGAGCTTGCGGGGCCTCAGGAGCTGAAATAGCAGCTTCCACATCCCGGCGCATGATCAGCCCACTAGCTCCCGAGCCCTCGATGTTCTCAAGGGAAACACCATGGTCCCGGGCCATCTTCCTGACGAGCGGCGAGATGACGGCGCTGAGCTTGCCGGGGATGCGCGTTCCGGCGACGGCCGGCTCGGAAGCAACCGGGGTGTCAGCCCGGATCTCCCTTTGGCGGTCGACGACGGCGACGCTCGCCTTCGGCGGGCGGGTGCGGCCTCCGGTCACGCCACCTGGAGTGCCGTATCCGATGAGTACATTGCCGGATCCAGCTTTCTCCTCGGTGCGATACGTCTCGGCGGCCGCATCAACCTCGGGCGAGGCCACGATCCCGGTCGAGACTGCATCGTCGGCAGAAGAGGTAGGTTCCGGCGCGGCGGGAGCAGCGCCCGAACGTGCGATCGAGATCAGCGGCTTGCCGACGTCGAGCGTTTGGCCAGCCTCACCGTGAAGCTCGGCCACGGTGCCCGCATAAGGCGAGGGCACCTCGACCATGGACTTCGCGGTTTCGACTTCAGCGATCGGCTGATCCACCTTGATTTCGTCACCCACAGCGACGAGCCAGTTCACGAGTTCAGCCTCAGTAAGGCCCTCCCCCAGGTCCGGCAGTCGAAATACCTGCATATCTGAGCTCATGGTCAGTCCTCCCATTGAAGGTCGTCGACGGCGTCGAGAATACGGTCGACGCTCGGCAGGTAGTAGTGCTCCAACTTGGGAGACGGGAACGGGACATCGAAGCCAGTCACACGGCGGATCGGTGCAGCGAGGTAGTGGAACGCACGCTCCTGCACACGGGCCACGATCTCGGAGGATACGGAGGCGAAGCCATGAGCCTCGGCGATCACGACGGCGCGTCCCGTCTTGCGCACGGACGCGCAGACGGTTTCATCGTCGAAGGGGACGAGGGTGCGGACATCGATGACCTCAAGCGAGCGACCCTCTTCGGCCGCAGCGGCCGCCGCTGCGAGCGCAGTGGGAACGGACGGCCCGTAGGCAATCAAGGTGGCGTCAGTGCCGGGACGAGCAACAGCCGCGCGGCCCTCGGTGGAGGTGCCGGCGTCGTGCTCTGCCCGCAAGGCGTCCAGGTCAACCTGGTCTTTGGACCAGTAGAGCTTCTTGGGCTCCATGAACATCACGGGATCATCCGAGTCGATGGCTTCGCGGAGCATCCGGTAACCGTCTGCAACGGTGGCTGGGGTGTAGACCTTCAGGCCTGCGGTGTGGGCGTAGTAGGACTCGGAGGAGTCGCAGTGGTGCTCCACTCCCCCGATGCCACCGGCGTAGGGAACACGGATAACCAGGGGCATCTTGACCTTGCCCTTGGTTCGGTTGTGCATCTTGGCGACGTGGCTGACGATCTGTTCGAACGCCGGATAGGCGAAGGCATCAAACTGCATCTCGATGACAGGCCGCATGCCGTTGATAGCCATGCCCACAGCCATGCCGACGATGCCGGATTCTGCCAGCGGGGTATCGAAGCAGCGCTGCTCGCCGAATTCGGCCATGAGTCCGTCGGTGATGCGGAAGACGCCGCCCAGGATGCCGACATCTTCGCCGAAGACCAGGACCGAGGAATCGGCACGCATGGCATCGGCCATTGCCGTGTTGAGGGCCTTGGCCATGGTGATGGACTGAGGGCCGCTCGCCTCAGCGGTAGCTGCAGCGGACGCGGCTGCGCTTGCGGTGGCGGCGCTGACGTTGCCGTTGACGTTGGTGGTGACGGTCATTTTGCGCTCTCCTCTCGTGCGAGTTCGCCGGCAAGCAGTTCAGACTGCTCTTTCAGCTGCGGGGTGGGCTTGGAGAACACGTACCTAAAGAGGTCCAGCGGCTGTACCGGGACGTCTTCACCCAGGCCTTCGCGCAATTGGGTGGCCACCGCTTCTGCATGTTCGGCAATGCGGTCGTTGGCGGCGTCATCCAAGAGTCCCTTGTCGGTCAGATAAGACTTCATGCGGGTCAGCGGATCCTTCGCTTGCCACTCGGCCACCTCACTGTCCGGGCGGTAGCGCGTTGCATCGTCGGCGTTGGTGTGCGCCTGCATGCGGTAGGTGTGGGCTTCGATAAGCAACGGCCCCGAGCCTTCGCGGGCCAGGTTCACGGCACGGTCCATGACGGCAAGGAGCGCGACGAGGTCGTTGCCGTCAACGCGCTCACCGGCCATGCCATAGCCAACAGCCTTGTGAGCCAGAGACGGTGCCACCGACTGGTGGCTGAGCGGAACGGAAATGGCGTACTTGTTGTTCTGCACGAAGAAGATGACCGGCAGGTGGAAGACGGCCGCAAAGTTCAAGGCCTCGTGGAAGTCACCCTCACTCGTGGCACCATCACCGCACATCGCCATCACCACGGTGTCCTCACCGCGGAGTTTGGCGGCATGCGCGACGCCGACGGCGTGCAGCAGCTGCGTGGTCAGCGGGGTGCACTGGATCCCGACGTGATGCTTCTTGGGATCGTAGCCACCGTGCCAGTCGCCGCGGAAGATCGTCATCGCCTCAACGGGGTCCACCCCGCGTGTCATGACGGCGACGGCGTCACGGTAGGTGGGGAACAGCCAGTCACCTTCGCTGAGGCACATGGCAGCCGCCACCTGGCAGGCTTCCTGTCCGTGGCTCGAGGGATAGACAGCCATGCGGCCCTGCCGGACGAGCGCGGAGTTCTGATCGTTGACGCGACGTCCGACGACGAGCTGCTCGTACGCGGCCATCAGTTCAGCGTCGTTCGGCGTTGGGTACTCGTGGCCGGGTTCGGTGCCTTGCTCTTCATGGGAGCGAAGGGTGCCATCCGGATTCACCATCTGAATCTGGTGCCGGGCAGGCAGCATGTAGTCCTCTACGCTGATGCCGAATTTTCTCTGGACGTCAGCAGCTTGGTCCTCTACTGCCGCTTCCGGCGCAGTGTGGTCTGCGTGGATCGTCATTGGTCCGTCCTTCTCTAGCCACTATGTGCTTCCAGTATGTTCCGGACAGCAGTTTCGTATCCAGCTTTCGTTCAAATCATGGAAGAGCATGCAGGAAGTGGCTATTCTGAAAGACGAATTGCAAATGTGAGCTGGGTAACGAGCCAGTCCTGTAGACGAATTGGAGACCACGTGAGCGAGACCGAGGCAGAGCAGACTGCCGTGCCCCTGGATGATGTTGACCGGGACATCATCCGCGAGCTCACAACTGACGGCCGGATGTCCATTACACAAGTGGCCGAAAACGTGCACATCAGCCGGGCGCACGCCTACTCACGCATTGCCCGGCTTACCGGCGAGGGGGTTTTGACCAAATTCACGGCGTTGGTGGACCCGATCAAAGCCGGCCTGCGATCTTCGGCCTACGTCACCCTCAAGGTCCAGCAGCATTCCTGGCGAGAACTGAAGGAGCGCTTGCGGGCGATTCCCGAGGTCCACCACATCGCCCTGGTGGGCGGCGACTTTGACGTCATCCTGCTGGTCCGCGCCACGGACAACATCCACCTCCGGCGTGTGATCTTCGACCAATTACAGTCCATGGACGGCATCCTGGACACCCAGACTTTCCTGGTGTTTGAGGACGTTGATACTCGGTAGCTGCCCTGGCGGCAGGCGCCTCGTACGGAACACACATTCGGGGACCATAGACTGTCCCCGTGCCCCTCAAAACTGCCTCCCTCACACGCGCCACTGTGCGGGTTACTGTTTCGGTTTTGGTGATCGCCCTGCTGTGGCTGATCGCCGCTTTTCAGTTCTTTTACAGCCCGCCGAGAGTAGTGCCTCACCGAACCGACGCGATCGTCGTTTTGGGCGGGTTAAGCAAGGAACGACTTCCAGTGGCTCAGGAACTCCAGGACAGCCTGGATATCCCCATTTTGGTGGTCTCGACGACGGGCCTTTCCGGCAACGTTGAGGGTGACGCTTTGTGCCACGAAGACGATGACCCAGATCTAGTTTGCTTCCGTCCCTCACCACTGAATACCCGAGGTGAAGCCAGAGGCCTTGCGGAGCTGATCGCGCAGAACGGATGGAAGTCCATCACTGTGGTTACCTCCGACTATCACCTGTTGCGGGCAGGTACTTTGATGCGGCAGTGCACGTCCGTAGAGATCCAAATGGTGGGCTCCCAACCCGACCTTTCGGCCGCAGCCTGGCTGGACAGATTCGTGGTCGAAACAGGTGGGCTGATCGACGTGTGGATGCAGCCGGAGTGTTCTTCTCACTAAGGTAGTGGGAGGAACTGTCAGAAAACACGTCGCCGAGCGACCGTCCACGGAAGGTGCACGAGGTGAGTCCAACACCAGCAGGCCCGCTTCCAGCGGGCCGTCATTTCAGGCGCCGTCGCTTTGGATTTCAGCTCCCGTCGGCTCCTGTCCGCACGCAACCTACGCCCATAACCGACCATCCGAGGCCTTCGTCAGCACCAATCCCCATAGTCCCCACCAAGAGCTCCGAGCAGCAACAGTTCAAGCGTCGGGTGGCGTTGGTTCTTGTCGCCCTGGTTGTTGTGGCCGTGCCGACTCTTCTGGCAGTCCTGCTTCTTGCGGGCTAGCTTTCACAAGCCCGCTAGAGTGTCGATCCTGGCTCAGCGGCAAGCTCAGCTAAGATGTTGAAGTCTCTGTCTGTCGCAAGATCGCTCTCTTGGGGGAATAACGTGCCCAGCATCATGCCCATTTTCGGTACCCGACCCGAAGCTATCAAAATGGCACCCATCGTCCATGCCTTGCACGAATCCGAAGAGTTCGACTGCATCGTTACCGTCACAGGCCAGCACCGCGAAATGCTCGACCAGGTCAACGACCTTTTCGGCATCACCCCGGACCACGATCTCGATATCCTCCAGCCAGGTCAGTCGCTCACCGACATCATGACGCGCACCATGACCGGGCTCGACAAGCTTTTCTCGGCAAACAAGCCGGACGCCGTCATCGTTCAAGGTGACACGACCACATCCACAGCTGGCGCAATCGCGGCATTCTACCATGGCATCCCCGTAATCCACGTCGAGGCAGGCCTCCGTAGCGGCAATCTCCTTTCGCCGTTCCCCGAGGAAGCCAACCGCAAGATCACCAGCCAAATCACGACGCTGCATCTTGCGCCCACTACGACCAGCCGGGCGAACCTCCTTGCCGAGGGCGTATCTGCTGAAGACATCGTGGTTACGGGCAATTCCGTGATCGATGCACTCTTCACCACAGTAGACAAGCAGATTCCCTTCACTGATCCCCAGCTCGAGGAGCTTGCAGCCAGTAGTCGCAAAATTCTCCTTGTGACCACGCACCGCCGCGAAAACCAGGGTGACGCTATGCGCGGTGTGGGCCGCGCGTTGGCCCGCATTGCAGACGCCGAGCCGGACCTCGTCATCGTCCTGCCCGCCCACAAGAATCCGGTCGTCAGGGAAGCGGTCCTGCCCGCCCTCGCGGGGAAGCCGAATGTGGTGGTCACGGAGCCTTTGGCCTACGGAGAGTTCACTCGAATGCTGTCCCTGGCACACATCGTCCTCACCGACTCCGGTGGAGTCCAGGAGGAAGCACCCAGCCTCGGCAAGCCCGTTCTTGTGATGCGTGAAAACACGGAACGTCCTGAAGCCGTTGAGGCTGGCACCGTTACTCTCATTGGCACCGACGAGGAACGAATTGTCTCCCAAGTTGACCGTCTCTTGAACGACGCCGATCACTTCGATGCCATGGCCAACGCCGTCAACCCCTACGGTGACGGTCGCGCATCAGAACGCACGGTCGCCGCGATTGCTGAGCTCCTCGGTGTAGGACAGCGGATCGACGAATTCGGTGTGACAGTTTCCGTCTAGTAAAGACGGTCATTGGAACAGGTTTGTCATGAACCGTTAGCACAAATTACAGTTCTTTCTGGAGCTTGAAAGTTGGCGTCAAGTTATTGAGTTTGGCGTGCCCACACGCCATTCTTTTGCCATAGGTCCAAGGTCTCACCCTACGAGCCCAAGGATCCACCGTGGCAAAGTTCAGGTCCGAGACATCACTACACCCCACTGCCAAAGTCAGGCTGCTAGCAGCGAGCGTCCTAGCCGCACTCATCTTGATATTTGGATTAATTCACGGGCCCGTTGCAGCCAAGGCTGCGGCATCCCCCGTCTATCCCATCAGCGGCTACTTCATCTATGGCAGTACGAGCGATGCCTCAAACACCAACAAACTCAGAGACATCAAATCAGTTGGCGGGGATACCGTGGTGACGTTCGGATCGCTGCTTAAGCCCTCCTCCCTTTCGGCAGTCCCGGCAGCGTGCGTGCTGAACGGCGTGAACTGCGCCAAAGCTGCGACCTCAGGTGTCAATGTCAACAGGTATTTCACGTACAACGACAACAGCTCTTGGGGCACTTCATCGCTTGTATGTCCGCGCGACAAGACCCTGGCCAGCGGCAGCACAATTTACACAGTGCTCGTCCTTCCCTCACAAGGGACGGGGTGCAACTCGTCCAACGGCTCCTACGACGTTGTGGTGATTACAGGCGGTACGGCATCAATCTCCATCTCCTTGGGCAGGGTAGCCACAACGCTGGGTATGAAGTACTACGCAGGGATGCCAGCGCCGGTGAAGAGGACCGACGTGACCTACCTGCCGGATCTGTCCTACCAGTCCACCTTCACGAGATTCACTGAACGATTCCTGCAGTACCAGGGCAAGGTCAACAACGTGGCCGGTCTGGCTGGCTTCTACCACCACACGGAGATGCCACTCAGCGACGGCGCCATCTGGGATTCGGTTCTCACTGTCTATGAGATCCAAAATTCGGCCATCGCCAAGTACCTGCCCACACGGTCGGCACTGGTTAGTCCCTACATTGATTCACGCAGCGCTGCTGGTGGGCGTGTCACGACAGACCAGGTACGGCGCTCCGTCAACAATATCGCCCACACTGCGAACGGCGTTGATCTGGCCATCGCCGTGCAGGATGGAATGGGAACGGGTAAGGCCGGGACCTTCTTCGGCAACGAAAGCGGCAACGCCGTGGACCAGTATGCGGCATCAATCGTCGGGAACGGTTCGTGGGGAAGCAAGTACTTGGCACCGAACCGCGACTACTTCATTGCGCTGGCCGACGGAATCGAGGGAACCGGCGCCGAGCTCTGGGCCAATCTAGAAGGTATGGCCCCGGCAACCAGTCAAAACCCGTGCGGAAGCAGCCTCCGCGGTCAAACCACCAAGTCAAGGGTTGATAAGCAATTGCAGCAGATGGGCAACTCCCCCGTAAAGGTCATCTCCTTCATGTGGGATAACTACTATACCTGCAGCGGCACCTGGACGCCCCTGTTCGATCGGTTGAAGACCGGCAGCACCACGCCTGTCATTACTGATTCCATCTTCTATGGGAACGGAGATGTCCTAGTGACGGGTTACAACCTCAGTGGCGGAACTGTAGACGTGAAGTGGACTGACACGGCTGGTAGGACCCATGAGAAGACGGTCTCTGCCACAAACTACAACGCGCAGTACGGAACACAACTGGGCATGAATCCACGCCTGGAGTCGGTGACGGCGAGCCTCGGCGGTACGTCCCTCGGTTCGGGCAAGTACTACATGATCAACGTAGTCAACGGCGCCGGCGTGAAGAACGATGCCTTCTACTCGGATCGCGGCTGATCCAGGGATAGGCAATAAGCGGCGTAAGAGTCACGGACCTTGCCGGAGGGCCGTGACTCTCAGGCGATATAGAAGCGGTTCTTCCCGTCCAACTGGTCCAGCCGGTGGCACCATACAGCGCGCTCGGAGCCGCTAGACGCCGCGTCAAGCTCATTTTCCAAGGCGTCGATATCCAGAGCGTGCTCGTCTTGCTCGAAGATAAAGTCGTCTTCAGAGAGCACTTGTGATTGCTCCGTCTGTTCAACATTGAAGGAATGTACTGACGGCCTCGCCCAGAAGATGCCATCGCCAACGGTTCGAGCCGGAACTCCAGCCGCCGTGGAGTTGGACGGGATCCGCTTTGTGACAAGGCAACGGGCAGCCAAAATGCTCCCGGAGCCAACCCGGGCACCCTTGAGGAGCAGCGCATCCTCGCCAAGCCATACGTGATCCCCCACCCAAATTGACGCACTTGGGTTGACACGTTGGTGTGAATCTACCGAATAGACCAAATGAGGGTCTGCTGTCCGCAAGGCCACACGTGAAGCGAACATCGCGTCGCGTCCAATAATTATGTGTTTCCGTTCAGTGGGGAGCATGTGCGCTTCAGAGGTGAATGAAGCCTCCGGACCAACGTACAACACGGACTCTTCAAAGACGGTCGCAACCAAACGCGTATAACGAGACGATTTGCGGATATAAATGACCGAGTCATTGCCCAGGAATCGAAGCCGCGAATTCCGAAGCATAACGCCGTCCTCCACATAGAGGACGTTGCCTGTGCCAGCAAACTCCACCGATGAGGAGACAAATTCCGATTCGGAAGTCTCAGTGAGGTAGACCTCGTTATCACGCACCTTGGTGACGTCCGCGTACGAGCGAATGGACTGGGGGGACATCACAAGGCCACCAAGACAACTACCAAGCTAGCGGGCAACGGACACAAATCCGTCTGCTGCATTCTCTCCTTCAGAAGCGGTGCCCCAGGTGGCAGCGTCGTCGAAATCTGCATCATCTGCAGACGCAACTTCAAGGACAGTGCTGTCCTTCCAGCCCACACCCGTCAAGGCGCTCAGCGCTTCGGGAGTCGGCGCGTTGCCATGCACCACCATTAGCAGTCGCTCAACTCCAGCGGCAACGACAAACCGCAACGCCACAAGGTCGGCGAGCACCCATTCACCCTGTGGTTCCACCACGGCGATATGCGAGGCTTTGCGATTCCTATCCTCGACTTCTTTAACCTCTGCTTCGACGTCGGAGACGAAGTGCACCTCAACGGTGTCGCCTGACTCAGAGACCTTTTGGCAGCGGTAACGGTAGTGACCGAAGTGGTCACCGTCCAAAACAACGTATTCCTCAAGCCCGGCAGTCTGGAGGTTGAGCTCCGAGGAACTCAGCTTCGTTTGTAAGCACTGTTCCGGACCTCGCCTTACAGGCTCGGGAAGGAGGCTGCTCCAGCGCGTTCCGTTCTCTTCGATCGCGGTCACCGCAGAGAGATCTTCGATTGGATCATAGGCTGCAAATAGCCGCTGGCCCTCCGATGTGAGCTTGACGAACTTGTAGGAGTGATCGGTCAGTAACTGCATAAATCGCGTCCGGCCCAGCGACCCCTCGATAAACCAGTTTGCACCTTTAACCTCGGAGGCAGCAGAGTCGACCCGCAATTGAACACGAAGCGTGTCGTCATCGTGGAAGGTCCGAATGTCCTCGCAGACAAACGACTTCGGCTGGGGAGCCGTGAGGAACTCACGGATAATGCACAACATCGTTGGCAGAGCGGCCCGTGCAACCGCCGAATGGCCACCGTCGACGCGATATTTAGTCAGGTTCGGGACGTCTTGAACCAGCTCAATAAGTGAGTGATTGCTCAGTTCATCTGAATTCGTGTAGAAGTAATCAATTTTGCGGCCTTCGGCGAAGTACTGCCGCAGAAGAACCTCGGGCTGCTCAATTTCATGGAGCGCACGGTTCCGGAACAGATTGTCCTTGAAGAACGGCTTGTTGAAGTAGTAAGGCAGGTTCATCTGGGGCACTGCCAGCAGCAACTGAGCGTCCGGGAAGTCTTTTGCGTAGTGGATGGCAATACTGCCGCCCTTGGAGGCGCCAAACAGGAGCATTTCCGTTGGATCAACACCATATTGGGTCCTCAGGTCCTCGATGGCTCGCCAAACTCGGTCATAAAGCGGGCGCCCGGCGCTGTCCACCATCATGTAGGAACCGGCGGCAAGATAGCGGTCCTGAAAGCACACCATCAGGGTCTCGTTCAAGTCTGTATCAGTAATTGCCTTCAGATAACTGACAGCGTAGGAGATACGGGACGTGGACGGACCAAACCCAGGAAAAGTAATCAGCAACTTTTTAGGGTTGGTGGTATTGCCGCGCAGCGAATAATAGACATCTCCGTGCTGCTCGACGCCGTACTGGTGGTCATACTTGAGCTGCTGCGGCGTTGTAAAAGCACCGCGTCCGATTTTCAGGTCGAAAGGGGCATCAATAGTTAATTTGAAGCGGGATACATCGTCCGAGCTGACGATAATGTTCCGATACTCCAGGGGGAAACCACGTGCTGGTGGCTCAATTTCATTCCCGTAAACAACCGTGGAATCTTGCAAGAGCTGGAAGCCTTGGCCACGGCGGTTCTCCCAGTCATGGATCGTCAGTTTTGCAAAGAAGAGGCCTTCCGGGAGGCTTTCGGAGGCGATACGGCGTACGCTGCCTTCCAGCCCCTTGGCTTTGAGGAATTGGCGAGCGCGCGTTTCCGGCCTCGAAGCCATGATCTTGCGCGCCAGCTCCGTTCCCAGAGGTGAATACGCTGCTGCCTTACCTGCATTCTTTATGCGGCGTTGAAAGCCTCGAATCATTTTCATTAGAGACTCAGCATTCTGTCGACGATTTTCGCGTTGATTCGCTCCGGGTCCACGCCCTCGAAGAAACGATCCCGGCGGTGAATATATATATCATCCGGACGGAGGTAGTGCTCCTGAACAATATGGTTGATGAGTTCGGAGTGCTCGTGGAAGACCGGCCCCAGTCCATCCTCACGGAAGTCGAGCCTGCCTTCGTACGGCTGGTCTCTGAAGAAGTCCACCGCGTCCCAGTGGTAGTACGCAATTGGTGTCCCGATGAATGCGGCGTCAAGGACGGCTGAACTATAATCCGTGAACACCATTTCCGCCGAGGCTATCGCCGCGCGGTAGCTGAGGTCGGACTTGACCACACGCTCGGAGAACCTGAACTGACCCGCACGCTTTTCTACGTTGGGATGCAATTTGACCTCGAGTGTTCGGTCCGTTTGCTCCAGGAATTTGATGAGGGCCGGATCCGATAGGACGGCATCGATGGCGCGGAAATACTTAGACTGGGTGAAGTGTTCAGCCGAGGACTGGTGCAAGTTGAACCGCCACGTGGGCATGAACAGGAGGTGCTCGCGGCTATGCTCGGCCCGCGCGAGTGACTCCATCCGTGGCAGACCCGAGTTGAGAGTCTCAACTGGAGCGAGCTTGCCCAGGTAGTCGGCCTCAATCTGGCCAGTGGCAACGAACACGTCGAAGTACTTGGATAGCACCCAATCCGTCATGTCGTTGAGTTGCACGCCATGCTGAAGGTAGACAAACCGAGAGTTGGCCAGTGTCTTGGCCTTGTAACGGATGTTGTAGATCTGCGAGGACACGACCAGGTCCGAGATCAGGAACTTCTCATAGAACTCTGTGGTGAAGATCGGAATGAGTTTGAAGCCCTTGGCTTCCAGCCGGGACCAATCATCTGACTTCGGGTTCAGTGCAAAGTAGACTTCGGTGAAGTCAGGGTGGTGCGTAACGAAGTACTCGTACAGGTGCTCCGCGTTATCGTCGGCCTGAAGTGGCCGGTCAAAGAATAGGATGGTCGATGAAGGTCGCAGGGGGCGTTCGTAGAAGTCGTAGCACTCGGGTCGGGCATATGCTGGCCGGAGCTCCCGTGGCAAATAGGACTTTTCGATCGTGAGGACGTCGTTGCCAAACCTCAGTCGGTAAAGCTGCAAAGCCGAGTCTTCACTGGCTTCGCCCTTGCGGAAGATAAGGTTGGCATCGCCATCGCTGAGTTGCTTGAACAGGTGGGTGTCATGTGCCGGGTTGTTCAGCCACCTAAGCCAGAACCCCTCAAACGGTTGAAGAGGATCCACCAGGGCAACGTGATCCACCAGGTCAAACTGGTGGATCAGGTCACTGAGATGGGCCAACGTTACTTGCGTAGTTTTCTGCGCCCTCATGCCGCGCAGGAACAGCGCAATGTACCTCACCAAGTACAGCTGAAGATCGTTGGAGGTGGTCGGTATCAGGGGTACCAGGCGGGTGGCGTCCGGGGCGACCTGGAGTCCGATGGCTGCTTTTGTATCTGAGGTGACGGAGAACCCTGTGGGCAAGGGAGTGACCGTTGCGATAGACCAGTACAGGCGGTAGCTGATATAGAGCCCAGAACGATCGATATCACCGATTGCTTCCAGGGCGTCGGCCAATCGCCGGGTGTTGAAAACGACGCCGAACACGTCGGTGTCGCGCGCGTAGTGGTAGCTCTGATCGATCTTTGTCCCGCCCACGTTATTCGCAATGGGGCCGGTATAGATTACGGGCTCCGCAAGATACACCGTTCGGGTACGAAGGTAATCCAACATGGTTGACACATAGCTGGCGGATATCTGATGCGACGTACGCACAAAGACGACATACTTGCTTTCAATGGAGCCACAGAGCTGGGTGATCTTTTCAGTCGTCAGGGCTTCATCGACATGCAGGAGCTCAAACTCACTTTCCGAGCGCAACCGCGCTGAAACCAAGCGTCGATACATCACAGACTCACGGTCAAGGCGTCCAGACTCTTCGAGAACGATCGTGAGTATGGGTGCTACGTCGGCCATCTATGTCCTTGGTAAGTCGAGTGCGTGGAAAAGGCGCAACGGAGAATCCCATGACAAGTCTGGCATCTGTGACGTATCGCACAGAAATATGCACCGAAATTTCCCCGAAGTTGCGCAAATCAACCCTTAGTATACGCGATGTTCCACATTCGTTGGATTTACAGGCTGCAAGGCTAAACCGACTCCCGCTATATATAGCGGGCCTTAGTCTTGCTGGGTGACAAATATCACCCCCTAGTTCACCCGGGGTTCACTCTTTGTTCGGGTCTTCATAGGAACGCTTTGGGAGGCTGTGCGGACAGAGACACTCTAGCCACACAACAGCGGAAGGAATCCAGCATGACGATCCGAACCTTGCAGGCCGGCGATTGTTTCCCGGTTGACCTCTTGAGCATTAATGATGATTGCCCTGCCACTACACGGACCAGCCCTCCTGCGCTGTGCTCCCTTGATGCCGGCCACGATGGCCAACACGTGGCCGCAGACTCTACTGCGTCCCCCGAGCTCGCCAACGCCGACACCTTCGATGAGACGGGCGATGTTAGGGGGAATTCCGGAACGTCAACCCTCACCGTTGTGAGCGTTTGGGACTGAACAGCTATTACATGGGCGGCAACCAGTGAACAGCCAGCCGGTAGTAGTCTTGTGAAAGCACAAGAGAGCGACTTTGGCCCGCACAGACGTGGTAGTTTGCAATACGGCCCGCCTCCCATCAGGAACAGTTCAAGCATGAAAGGGGCCGATCATTCGTACTCTGCGCACCGCCCTTGGGCAATTTAAAGACGGCGTACTAGCGCACGTAATGAAGGTCCCTCGCCGCAACAACGCCCATTCCATGCACGATTCGGCCCGCGGAAAGAACGATCTGGTCTTTCCGGTAGCCGTCGCGCTCGGAGACCATGATCGAAGCAATAGGCTCCCCGTCGCCACCCTCCTCCCAGAGTCCTCCAACAAAGCCTGGGGCTATGAATGGGATTGCGTCGCTCTTGAACCCCATTCCTGGCTCGAAACGTTGCAGAAGAAGCCCGTTAGGATGCTCTTCGTTGAGTCGTCCTGGGCTGAAGCGGTCGGCTGGGCCGGACCGCAAATGACCCCCAATATTCAACGCAAAGCTTTGACTGACATCGTTGAGTGGTGCAAGTCGAGAAGCATACCAACGGTTTTCTGGAGTAGAGCGCAAGAACCGTATTATGTAGAGCTATTCCACGCAGCGATGATTTTCGATGTCGTTCTTACACACGCCGCCGAGCGTGTCGAAGAGTACAAGGAAAAACTCAGACATGGCCGAGTGGGAACACTGAATTTCGCGGCCCAGCCTAAATTACACAATCCCGTCCGCCCGGATAACGGGTTCCAGGCGCGCGATGTTGGCTTTGCTGGAACGCATTCCCCCTCAAAGTCTCCTGAACTGCACAAGCAAATCGAGGTCGTCCTACGCGGGGCAAACGACGCGTCCAGCAAGATGGAGCACGGCCTGGAGATGTTTACGGACAAGCCTCACAGCAAAGCCAAGCCCTATCCACCAGCGCTGAACCCTCGCATGGTTGGAAGACTTGAGTACGAACAAATGCTCTCGGCGTACAAGGCTTACAAGTGTTTTGTGGCATCAACATCTCGGGAGATCTTCGAAGTAGCGGCCTCCGGCACGGCTGTTATCGCAGCTGGGAGGCTCATCCCCAACCATGCCTTCAGCGCCATCGAAGTTCCGTCTGCCTCAACGCGCGAGGAATCAGCGAGTTTGGTGCGCTCTCTGGTTCAAAGCACAGAGCTGCGTGATCGAACTGTTCACATGGCCCAGCGCAGGATCTGGCAGCAGCACACGTACTCGCACCGGGCGGCTGAGGTGCTTGGTGTCGTGGGCATTCCTGCCGAGCCCGCTGTAGAGACGTCCATGACAGTGGTCCCCAAGATTTCTGTTGTGGTTTCCAGCATCCGGCAAGAGCAGACAGGCCACATCCTCGGCACCGTTGGCAAACAAGTAAACGTGGATGTTGAGCTTGTTTTCTTGGCCCATGGATTTGAACCCCATGTAAGCAGCATTCGGGCTGAGGCACTGGATCATGGCATTGAAAATGTAGTAATACTGCAGCAACCCCGCTCAACATCACTGGGAAAATGCCTGAATTTCGCCGTTGATGCGTCATCCGGGACGTACGTGGCCAAGATGGACGATGATGACGTTTACGGCCCTCACTATCTGCAAGACCAGTCAGGGGCACTGCGTTTCAGCGGAGCAACTGTCAGCGGAAAGCAGGCACATTACATGTATCTCGCCGGCCCCGGCGTGACACTCCTCCGTTTTGGGCACAACGAACACAAGTTCACTGATTTTGTCATGGGACCGACAATGTTCACCGCCCGGGACACGTTGAAGGATATGCCCTTCCTGGACCTGAACCGCGGGGAAGATACTGACTTCCTGCGAAGGGTAAGGCAGGCCGGCGGAAGTGTTTATTCGTCCGACCGGTTCAACTTTCTTCAGATGCGCTCCGGCGACGGCGATGGCCACACATGGTCCGTCAAGGAAGAGGACCTCATGGCCACCGGCGTCGTCTCGTTCTTCGGGATGAACGAAGAGCACATCATCTTCTGAAGTCAGAGCAGGACGCCTTCGCCGACAACAGGGGTAGCTCGAATCCAAATACCTCGTGTATCGATGACTTTCTTGTCCGCGATGAACTGGGGATCCAAGGCACGAAACTGGTCGTGGTCCACCAGGACCACCACGACGTCAGATCGGCGAATGGATTCTTCAGTTGATACCAGTTCAACGTTGCTGCGGTTGAGGAGCCGCCCGGGCAACCCCTCGACGTGTGGTTCGGCAATGTTGATGCGCCGCTCCTTTAGGGCATCCGCAAGGTGAACTGCAATTTCAATGGCCGGTGACTCCCGGAGGTCATCGATATTCGCCTTGAACGCAAGGCCAAGGACCGAGACTTCCGCTGTGGCGGGAAGGCCAACCAGAGACGAAACCACCTGCTGGAAGACCCATTCGGGTTTGGCGTCATTGACTTCGCGTGCCGTACGGATCAATCGTGACTCTTCAGGCGCTGCCGCCACTATGAACCATGGATCCACGGCTATGCAATGACCTCCAACGCCGGGACCAGGCTGGAGGATGTTGACGCGCGGGTGGTGATTAGCCAACCTGATCAATTCCCAGACGTTAATCCCCATTTTCTCGCTAATAACGGATAATTCGTTTGCGAAAGCAATGTTGACGTCGCGGTAGGAGTTTTCCACGAGCTTTGCCATCTCGGCTGTGACAGCATCCGTCGTATGAATTTCACCCTGACAGAACACTGAGTACAGGTTCTTGGCCGCTTGGGCGGCTTCTGGCGTGAGGCCTCCTACAATCCTGTCGTTAGTGACGAGTTCAATCATCACCCGCCCCGGCAGAACGCGTTCCGGACAATGTGCTACCAAAATCGCCGGCCGCGAAGCTGATCCGTCAAGACTTAGGTCCGGCCTGAGGTTAAGGATGTATTCCGCCATGTGCTGGGTGGCTCCGGGTGGGGATGTAGATTCCAGAATCAGAAGCTCACCCCCCTGAAGCTGCGGAGCGATTGCTCGAGCCGCTGCGTCAATGTATGTAAGGTCAGCGGACCGATCCTCCTTGAAGGGCGTCGGAACTGCGACGATGTACGCTTCCGCCTTGGGTGTCGCGGTGGCGGCCGACAGTCGGCCTTGGCTGACCGCCCCTGCAACATGTACGCCAAGATCCGGCTCGACGAAGGGTACCTGACCGCGGTTAACCGCTTCCACGGTGTTCTCGTTGATGTCAACGCCGACCACAGAAAGACCGTTAGTCGCCAAGATTGCGGCTGTGGGCAACCCGATGTAGCCCAAGCCGATCACTGCGACCTTGTTAATTGTTGTCAATGCTGTCCCCTTGTTTAGACAGTGATGTGTTCTTTGGGATCTCCAAAGAACTTGATTTCGCCAGATGCCGCCAATTCTTCGTCCGTCGCGTCCCAGGTGTGCCCGTCTGCCTGACGCATTTGACAGAAGTTGAACCTGTCGGCGGCATACACCTTGCCGCCGGCCGTGGTTATAGACTTCAAGAAGGCGGTGTCCTCGCCCCTGCTAACGGGCTCAAACGGATGTGCTTCAAAGGTCTCACGGCGAGCAGTTATAGTGGGCCCCATGACGAACCGGCTGAAGCGGTGTTCCATATGCGGCATCCGAAGGACGGTAGCCCTGCTCGAGATGAAGTGCATGTGATGGGCGTGCTTTCCAACCACGTCTGCGTCAGAGTAATCCAGCGCGTACAGCAAATCGGCAAGATAGTTGGCGCCGTAGTAGTCGTCGTCGTCCATCTTCGTCAGGACTTCACCTGTGGAGGCGCCAACGCAGAGATTGAGGCACTCCCCTAAGGAAACATTCCGGGTTTGCGTTAGAACCTTGTACCGACGCACGCCATACTTCTCTGCCAGTTCCCGGGCATGGCTCGACATGATTTCAAAGCCATGAGTCAACAGCACGAGCTCGATGTCGACACCAACCTGGCTTCCGACCGTTCGGAAGACGTGCTCCAACTGATGGGGGCGAATGGTTGATACCAATGCGCTGACCGAAGGCAGCGCGGCTTGCCGTGATCGTTCGGGCAGCACCGACGCTACCACCGTCTCGGCGCGGTGTGCGTACGTGTTTTCTGCCCAGATCCGGCGTTGTCCGCGATGGACGACGCGATCATTTAGCTCTGCGCTGCGGGCGAGCATGCGTATCTGATGCTCCCCTTGGTCCTGTGACTCAGCAACGAAAACCTCGTCTGGCTCGAAGAAATGCCCGATAGCCGCGCTAGGAGTGGAAACGACTGGCGTCCCGGATGCTGTGATTTCGAAAATCCGGCGGGCACACATGCTCGGAGAATCAACCACGGAGTTGACGTTGAGGAACACCTTGTACGCCCGGTACGCAGTCAACATTCTCGAATAATCCAGGCTTCCAACAACGTTCTCATTGAACGGCACCGGGAACTGGTAGTTGGAGTCGCCACCGAGCTGCCGAGAGAAGATTTCCAACTTGGGGCCGGACTTGGCCGAGGCCTCCCTTGCTGCGGTCAGTAGCAGATCCATCTGCTGCCGGCGTTCCGGGTACTTGTGCGCGAAATACATTCCTGCGAACGCCACTCCTCTGGAGTGGCGCTCCTGCCCAACACGAACAGGATTGTGGATCGCTGGTTGGGCTGCAAACGGCAGGGCAGCCACGCGCTCGTGACCCAAGTCTTCCCGGTAAATGGGGATTCTATGCGAATCACTTGTAAACACGACGTCGAATTCCCGTGCAGCAGGCAAGAAGTCATCGTAGTGGGGCGGGTCCTCCTTGTTCCAGAAGACAGTGGGGATTGATTGCTCGCGGCACCATTCCATGAGTTCCAGGAATTCCGTTTTGGGGCCGGACGTTCCCATCAGCTGGTACTTCCAGGAGCCGCCATTTCCGTTCCAGGCAGATTCCACGAACAGAAAATCAATGGGAGTCTCCGCCAATTGTTGGCGCCAGTGATCCTTTTTCAGAGTTAGCAGCTTCCATTCGAAAGCGAACGCAGCAGCAGAGAAGTCATCCAAGATGACTCCAACAGTAAGGTCAGCTCGTCGAGGTTCTCGGTCAGGGATGCGGTGCGGCCCAAATGAAGGGGGGCCAAGGGCTGTTTTGCTGGGGGACTTTGATCTCCTCTGTTTCCGGTTGATCCTGGCTTCAACCTTCCTACGCCTGCGCCATTCCGCGACTTGTTCCACCCCGCCTTCACGATAGTGCCACGCGGCTTTCCTTAGATCCTGAACGTTGTAGATCATGCCCGGCTCCTACGCATTTTGCTCCTTGCCAACACTTCAGTCGTTTGAAGATCGGAGCGCGCCTCATCCCTGAGGCGCGCAGCAGTCAAGTTATTACCCTTAGCTAATTGACCGGTGAATTCCTGGTAGGCCTTAACCGTCTCGGCTGGACCACCATCCATGATCAGGTGTCCCTTGTCCAGCCAGAGGACCCGGCTGCACATCTTGGTGATGGTGTCCAGGGAGTGACTGACCAGGAAGACACAGCCGGCCTGTTCGCGGAGTTGGTCCATACGCCGTTTGCTTCGGTCACCAAACTGGGCGTCACCAGTGTTCAGCGCTTCGTCCACCAAAAGAATCTCCGGGTCGATGCTCGCGGCGATCGCGAAACGGAGCCTGGAGGCCATGCCCGATGAATATGACTTCATGGGCAGGTAAATGGAATCCTCCAGCCCGCAGAGTTCAACGATGCTATGGAACTTGGCCTCGACTTCCTGCCGGCTCATGCCCATGGCGAGGCAACCAAGGACAACGTTCTGATGGCCGGACAAGTCAGGCATCAGCGCAGCATTCACACCGAGCATGATGGGTGTACTCGAAGCGAAAATCGCTCCGGATGTGGGGCGCATTTGACCGCTGATGAGCTTCATCAGCGTGCTCTTGCCGGAGCCGTTACGGCCGATGATTCCCACGGACTCGCCGCGTTCCACCACCAAGGACAGTTCGTAAAGCGCACGTACCGTCACGGTGTTTGGTCGACGGCCAAGGCGGCTCAAGAACCTTGTATCCCGACGTTCCTGCGCCACTGCTTCCGAGTCCGTAGTGACCACGCGGTATTCCATCGCTGCACGGTCAACCACCACACACGGATGGCCTTCAACATCCACGACTTGCTCATCCGCGACCATAGGACTCCTCCCCTTGCCAGAAGAAGACCATACCCACGAGAAGTGCACCCAATGCCCAGACGGCTAGTGTGGCCCAGGACTGCCACGTGGGGGCTTGGGCGTAAAGGATGCAATTGCGAAGGATATCGATGACGTTGAACAACGGGTTCATTCTCAGAACGGCCAGAATGTCGGGGTGCTTCACAAACTTGTCGTAGGAGTAGAAGATTGCGGAACCGTACATCCAGGCGCGCATGAAGAACGGAAGCAGGTGGGTAGCATCGTGGACGCGCGAAATGATGCGCGCCAGGATCAGTCCAACGCCAAGATTGAAGACTGATTGAAGCAAAAGTGCCGGGATGATCAGTAGCCACAACCAGGTGATCTTCTCGACCGGCGGGATCAGGGTAATGATCAGAAGCATCGCGAGGATCAGCGGCACGTTGGACATCATTTCCCGGATGTTCATGCCGATCGGCAAAGTCGCCCGCGGAAAGTTGAAAGCCTGGACCACGGACTTATTGCTGTGGATGGAACGGGCACCGCTCGTAATAGCGCCCGATGTGCCCTGGAATATGAAGATTCCAATCACCAGGTAACCAACGTAATTCTCAATGCCGCCGCTGGTCTGGAGCAGAATGCCGAAAATAACGTAGTACGTCAGCCCATTGAAGATCGGGTTGAGCAGCAACCATGCACTGCCCAAGCGGTCTCGTCGCGTGCCACTCTGCACCCTCGCGCGGGCGTCATAAAAAATGAACTCACGGAAGTCCCAGAGCTGAACCAGATAGTCCAGAAAGCCCGGGCGCGCACCAACGCGCGTCAGGCGGCGCATGTCCACAGCCAGTGGTTGTACCAGTGCTGGCTCGGGCAGTAGTGCTTTTTTCGCCGACATCAGCTGACCCTCCTTACGTTGTTAGACGCCCAAATTTTCATAAGCCCGGATGTATGCCTGGGCATTTGCCTGCCAAGTCCTCGTGGCCAATACTTCTTGCCTGCCAGCGGCGCCAAGCCGCTTCCGTAAACCGTCATCATCAAGCAATTCGTACAACACCTCAGCCAGTCCCCCGGGATCTTCAGCGTTCGCCACTCTGCCGTTTACGCCGTCGTGCACTATCTCCCGCAAGGCGTCCAGGTTGCTGGCCACCACAGGCCGGCCGGAGGCCAGGGCCTCCACAGGTTTGAGCGGCGTCACGGCCCGGGTAACAGCCAGGTCCTTGCGTGGAACCACAAAAATATCCAGCGCCAAGTGGTAAAGGCGAGCCTGCTCCGGAGGAACACGCCCTGTGAAGAGCGTCCGTTCCGAAAGTCCCAAGCGCCGGACTTGGTCCTGAAGCCCGGGTGCAGCGGTGCCGTCCCCGACCAAAACCAGCTTCAACTGTGGCAGTCGTGGCGCAAGCAGCGCAAATGCTGTGACCAGATCGTCAAGGCCCTCGTAGTCGACAAGGCTGCTTACTGTCCCGATATAAAGCCCGTTCGGGTCCAGTCCCAGAGCCAGCCGCGCCTCGCCATGATCGAGCGGTTCAGATAAGTAAGCGCCGCCCACGGCATTCGGGCAGATAAGGATTTTATTGTCCGGAACGCCCATGGCCACGATGTTGTGTTTCATGGACTCGCCCAGCGTCACCACCAGGTCCGCGCTCTGCATGACGTCGGCTTCCCGTTCGGTAAACAACTTGTACCGTTCGCTCCGGCGAGCTTCCTCGCCACGGGTAGACGCCCACGTGTCAGCCAGTTGTCCACGGACTTCGTAGGCCCACGGGACGTCCAAGGCATTTGCGACTTCCCGGGCTACCAGGCCGTTGACGAAGTGGGTGGTGGTATGGAGGACGGCGGGCTTGAAGTCGTGGGCAAGGGACAAAATGCCTTCGGCCTGCTGCTGTAGGCGACCATGCATGGACGGCTTCATGCGCGCCGGCAGGAGACGTTCGTAGCGCACGCCGTCAACAACGTCATGCTGCCGCGCTGTCACCGCGCCGATCTGCACGGGGTAACCCAGGCGCGTTACGGCCAGGGCTTCCCAACCGGCGTCCTGTTGGGCTGTCAGGATGGAATGGCTGCGCCGCGCGTAGCCGCTGCCGGTATGCGGCACGGAGTTCGTCAGCAGATGCAGGACCCTGCGCGGCTGCGGTTTCACTGCGGATGCCGTCAACGTTGGACTCCACCCCTGGAAGACGCGGACTTCGGAATCAAGCCGCTGCCGCTGTTTCGCCATGCCGCCCCGCTCGCCAGCGAGGACGACGGCGGCGCCGCTCATGTCGCCGTCGTACCACTTGCGTCTGGCGAGGGTCGCCGGAGCCCGGGTCGCCCCCGCGGCGAGGGGCAGGAAAACATCCGCCCACGCTGGCTGCCCGGCAGCGATGGCTACTTCTGCCGCCTTGCGGGCGCGGTCGCCGTCAAGACCGGCACGGACGCCATGTTCAAACCGACGGGTAAGCCCAGCGGTGTCCCCCGCCGCGTGGGTGGCCAGCAGGAAGAGGGGACGGGCGGAATTGGGCGCAAGCCTGGCCACGAAACGGGCCAGCGGCCTAACGATCCTGGACGGCAGCCGGCGAAGGACCTGGAGGAACAAGACAAAGGGCGACTCTGTGAGGTGCTCTGACACGGTTCCCGCAGTCAGGGCAACGTTCTTGAGGAGTTGGATCACGCAGTCCCCCGGGCATCGGCAGACTCCGGATTGACCAAGGAGGTTATTGAGTCCATGTATCGAAGGGCCAGCTGGGCGTAGTCAGCGTTGTCCCTGACCCAGTCGCGTCCGCTGCTGCCTGAGGCAAGACGGCTTCGGTCCTCGGAAAGCTCCCGCCACAGCTGTGCCACTGCTTCGGCGTTCGCCGCGACGACGTCGCCTCCCCCTGCTTCAACGATGATGCGTTCCGCTTCACCCCGAACCACTGCCGTGACGTGCCGGCCAATGGCCAGAACCTCGTAGGTCTTGGAAGGGACGGTTGTCTCGAACGATTTCCAGTCATCACGGAGGGACACGATGCACGTATCAGCCTCGCGGTACTTGTCCATAACGGCCTGACCCTGCAATGAAGGGAAGAATGTCACGGGCGCGTTGAGCTCGCGGGCTAACTTCACCAGTTGCGGCCGGCTGGTGCCGTGACCCACCAATGTCAGGTGGAATCCATCGCCCAGCAGCGCGCTTGCCCTGATGAGGATGTCCAGGCGCTGGCTTTTGCCATGATTTCCGAGGTAGACGGCTTGAAAGACGTCGCGTTCCAGGGCAGGTGGCTCTAGGAAGGGCATGGAGTTCAAATCAAGGCCGTTACTCACGGTAACGACGTTCTTGATGCCGCGGTCCCGCAGCGTCTCGGTAAAGCCGTCGGTAACCGTGACAACCAGGTCCGCTCGCTGCTGGACGAACTCGACCACACGCTCCACCAGGCTTTTGACACTGCCTTGCACGATTCGCGCGTCGCGGGCCAGGTCCGGCCAGGCATCGCGCATCTCGACGATGAAAGGGACCCTGCGAAGTCGGGAAAGCACGTATCCAGTAGCCAGCGTCGGGAGGCTCGGAGCTGTGGCAAGAATCGCGTCTGGTTTCTTGCCGCCCAAACCTATGGGAACGGACATCACGGCGGAGAAGAGTTGGTCAACGAAACGTGCAAGTGGCGATGTGCCAAGATGCCGTAGGTATGGCACGCGCCTAATGGTTTCGCCGTGGGGGCCCTCCTGGTGGGCAAAAGCGAATCCGGCCTTTCGCCGGGGCAGATCCCGCTTGCCATTGGGATAGTGCGCGACGGGAGCGACGACGTCGACGTCCCAGCCGGCCTTCCGGAATTCCCGGGTCAGGGACAGCCAACGGCGCTGCGGGGGGCTGTGCTCCGGCCAATATGAGTGGGTGAGAAGCATTAGACGCAACGGGAATGCAGGATTTACGGCAGCCGCGTCCCTGGGGAGGGAAGTATCCATGGACTACTTGCCGTTGAGGCGGGGTCCGCGGATCCCCTTTGAGCGCAGGGCACGGAAGTACGCAAGGCCCAGTAGCAGCAACACCAAGACCGTCAGGCCTTGGACAAGGGGGTTGTTCTCCGCGACAGGGGCCAGGGCCACCTTCAAGGGGCCGGTGATGTCTGCGCTGACAACTGGTGGGGCTGCGGTTTTCGTAGGAGTGGGTGTGGGCGTAGGCGTCGGCTCGGCGGTGGCCGTGGCGGTCTCGGCGGGAACCTCGGGCTCTACAAAGAAGTTCTCGACAGCAACATCAGTGGGGACAGCAGGAGTGGGAGACGTAGCAGGCGGAGTCACAGCAGGCACTTCCGCGGGCGGAGCGACTGGCTCGACGACGGGCGGCACCACGGGTGCGGGAGCTGGCTCTTCGGAGGGCTGGGCAGGTTCCGTAGGAATAGGTTCCAGAGTGGCGGGAGGCGAGGACGGCTGAATGACGGGCGGGATGATGACCGGGAACGTAGGCTCAGGCGTGGGCGATGGGTCCGCCGGCTGTTCCGTGTCTGTGCCGGGGTTGGTTACCGTAGTGGCCATGGCTGGTTGGGTACCAAAAAACCCGAGAATAGCCAGCATGATGACCACAAGTGCGGCTTGAACACGTCTAATTCCGGTGCCCAACTTTCCCCCCGTTAATATGTCGTACAAAACGCCAAGGGCGTCCGTTCCAGTGCGTCCACCTGAAGGAGGGTAGGCGCGGCCGCCAACAGCAAGGAGGGCAGCCCGATTTAGTCTAGCGTATGGATAACAGTCATTTGATTCCGTAGGATCGTCTGCTGATGCCGACCCCAAGGAATTCATGACGCTCATTCGCGGAAGCCGTCCACGCATCAAAGTCATCCTCGCGGCACTTGTGCTCATAGCCGGAGTTGGAGGGACCGCTTTGGTTGCGCCCAGCCCCAGCATGGAGGCAGAGCGGCCGATTCAGGATCCACAGCCCCCAGCAGCTCCGAAGAAAACTCCGGCCGTTAAGGCTCCGAAACCGGCAAGCTACCCAATTGGTGGCTATTTCGTCTACGCCACTCCGAGCAGTTCCCGGAACCTGCAGAAGCTCAGCGAAATTAGGGCAGCAGGCGCTGACACCGTCATCACTTTTGGAACGCCTCTCGCGCCAGCTACCTTGGCCACGCTTCCCAAGGAGTGTGTCATCGATGGAGTGAACTGCGCCCAGGCTGCTGCGGGAACTCTGGAGGTCAACCGCTACTTCACGTACTCCGACGGAAGCGTATGGAGCAGCCAAGCTCTGAAGTGCCCCAAGGACCGCAGGATCACCAGCCAAGGCAAGGCATTCGTTGTGTTGGTCCTCCCAGCCCAAGGCAGCGGCTGCACGTCTACGAACGGGAAGTATGACGTGGTGGTTGCAGGCGGTGGCACTGCGGGCGGCATGGATCCAGCAGCTTCCCTGGCCTTGGCGGCCACGAAACTGGGCATGAAGTTCTATGCCGGCATGCCCCTTCCCGTGAAGAGAACGGATACGCCGTACCTCCCTGATGTTTCCTATCAGGGGACCCTTGCGCTCTTCACGGAGCACTTCCTTCAATATCAGGCTGCGGCAAATGACGTGAAGGGCCTGGCTGGCTTCTATCACAGCACAGAAATGCCCGTCACCGATGGCCACACTTTCGATCCCATCCTGGATCTGTACCGGATGCAGAACCAGGCCATCCACCGAATCCTCCCCACTCGCGGCGCAATCATTAGTCCCTACCTTGATGCGCGGGTCAGCGCTTTCAGTATCAGCCTGACGGAGGCTCGAAACGGGATCCGAAGAATTGCCCAGACGGCCAGCGGACTGGTTCTGAACATTGCCATCCAAGACGGCATGGGAACCGGCAAGGGTGGAGCTTTTCAGTCGAACGAAGCGAACTCGGCAGTTGACCGGTATGCGGAGAGCATCGTGGGCAAGGGCTCGTGGAGCAGCAAGTACGTGGCACCTGTTCGTGACTATTTCCTGGCAGCCGCTGCGGGCATTTCCGGAACAGGCGCCGTCCTGTGGGCAAACTTGGAGGGCATGGCTCCCGCCACAGCCTCCAACCCTTGTGGTGACAGTCTCCGCGGACAAAGCTCCAAAGCGAGGATAGACCGGCAGCTGCAACAGCTATCCAACGCGCAGAAGATCATTTCCTTCATGTGGGATTCGTATTACACCTGCGTTGGTACGGGCGTTCCCTTGAAAGCCCAGGTGGAGTCCGGAATCGCAACGCCAATTATTACCGACGCGACTTTCGACGCATCCACCGGCCAAGTGCGGATAACCGGCTTCAATCTTTCAGGCGGCAATGCCCAAGTGAAGTGGAGCACCAAAGGCGGACAACGCCTCATGAAAACCGTGAAGCCCACCAGCACAAATACGGCATACGGAGTCCAGGGCGGTATGAACCCGGAACTGGAGATGATCCTCGTAAACGTTGGTAAAACTACTCTGGCTGCCGGCCGCTACTACACCGTCAATGTCACCAACCAATGGGGCGCGGAAAACGACGATTTCTATTCGCAACGCATCTACACAGCACAGTCTTCCCGGGACTCCAAAGGCTAGCCACAGGCCAAGCGTGTTTGTACGCCTTAGCGCTGGCTGTCCTCGGGCTACAAGCACCGCGGCCACTTTTCAACCCATAGAGCGCGTCGACGTCCAAAGTAAGGCGATTAGGGTCCTTCGACGTGACCATGATGTTGCGATATGCACGTGGGAAGCCCCGAGCCGGGGGGTTCTATCTTGTTCCCGTAGGCGGCTGTGGCTAGCTCCTGAGTGTCGGCAGCAGCCATTACTCATTGCCGCTTGATAGAATCGTCACTGCTGACGCCGACACCAAGGAACACATGACGCTCCCGCCTGATACTGAAAATGCCGAGACTAAGTCCCGCCCTCGACGTCAAAAGAGCCCAAAACAGACCGCGCGAAATGTGTTAATTGGCTTTGCGGCCGTCGTCCTAATCGCGGGCCTGATTGGAGGCGGCTACCTTTACAACTTGGCACAGACCTTCAACTCGGGGACCACGAAGATTGAGTCAGCCTTCCCTGACGAGGCCACCCGACCCCAAAAGACCGAGCCTGCGAATGGTGCCCCCGCGCCCATGAATATCCTCGTGATGGGCAGTGATACCCGCGGGTCCGACGAATTGGACGTGGACACTGCTGCAGCCACCGATCAGCGCGCTGACACTCTGATGCTTGTCCACGTTCCGGCCGACCGGAAAAATGTCTACGCCGTTTCCCTCATGCGAGACCTGTGGGTCAACATCCCAGGGAAGGGCGAGTCCAAGATCAACGCGGCGCTTGCTCTTGGCGGTGTACCCCTGATGGTGCAAACTGTGGAGTCCCTCTTCCAGCAGCGGATCGATCACGTGGCAATGGTGGACTTCGAAGGTTTCAAGGGTCTCACCGATGCCTTGGGTGGCGTGGAAATAGACGTAAAGATCCCGTTCGCACCTGCATCTGGTCCAATGAGTGGCCACTACTACACAGCCGGCAAACAGACGCTAAACGGTGATGAAGCTCTCGCCTTTGTCCGCGAACGGAAGTCATTCAGCGACGGCGACTATCAGCGTGTGCGAAACCAGCAAGCGTACATGAAGGCAATCATCAGTAAGACGATTGCGCGCGAAACCTTGACGAACCCTGTGACCGTCAGCAGCATGGTGAGCGCGGTTTCGCCCTTCGTTAGCGTGGATAAGGGGTTCGACGCCGCCGCTATCGGCAGCCTCGCATTGGGTCTGAAGGACATTAGGGTGAACGACACTGTGATGTTTACCTTGCCCACACTCGGCACCGGTACTTCTCTGGACGGCCAATCGATTGTCGTTGCCGACACGACTGCCATTTCCGAGATCGCAGGCGCGCTCTCCAAGGATCAGCTAGGCGCGTACGTCACAGCACACGCACTCGAAAGAGGAAACTAGTGGGTAGGCCTGGGCAGGCAGTTCAGGAGATTCCTTCAGCTTCATGAGGGACCTCCGCGACTCGGCAAGCGCGAACTCGGCGGAATTACGCGAATACAGACCGAGATGGCTTTCCCAAGCGTTTTTGGAGCACTTGGCAAAAGGAGAGATGGTACCGACGCGGAATCCCCCACATCCATTCCGTATCCTTACCCTGTGCACAGGGAATATTTTTCGCTCGCCGGTGGCTGAACGGTTGTTACAGGCCGGGCTGGATCAGGTTTAGGACGCAAAGTTCGAGGTGAAAAGTGCTGGGAAGCGTGCCATGGTCGGCGAGCCCATCCAGCCACTGTCGGCCGAGATTATTCGAACGTTCGGCGGGAATGCCGCCAACTTCAAGGCAAAGCAGCTTATCGCAACAATGCTCCGTCAGAGCGACCTCATACTCACCATGAGCTCTCGACACCGACCAGCGGTTCTGCAACTCGATTCATCGCTGCTGAAACGAACCTTCACGATCGGGGAATTCGCAAGGATGCTCAGTGTCCTTCTGGAAGATGCATCAGTAGCGCCCTTGGGAACAATTGCAGATTGGCATCAAGTCCCAGCCCGTGCTGCTGCAGTTCGTCACGTGGCAATACCGGAAGATGCCAGTGCCAACGACGTGGTGGACCCATACCGCCGCGGATCTGACGTTTATAAACAAATGGAGGATGAACTTGCGCCTGCCATCCTCTCCATCCTGCGTTTTGCCAGGTTGAATGCAATATCTGACTCCGGGTTCGAGCTGTAAACCCAATCTGGGCCTGGACTAGGTTGCGTTATGTTCGAGTAATGGAAGCACGCAAAATCGCTCCATGAATATGGCAGAAGTTATAGTCAGACATGCCTTCCGCGTTTACCTCCGCACATCGTTCAACTTTTCGCAGTGATATAGCCGGTTTAAGGACGATCGCCATTGTCTCAGTAGTCCTAGTCCATGCTGGGGTGAGTTGGATACCTGGCGGATTTGTGGGCGTAGACGTTTTCTTTGTAATCTCCGGGTTTCTCATTACCGGTCAACTACTACGGGAAAATGAAGCTACAGGCAGACTCAATCTTCCAGAGTTTTGGGCCAGACGCGCTAGGCGGCTCTTCCCCGCATTGGCCTTTGTAGCGGTGACGGTCTTGGCAGTCAGTCCGTTCATATTTTCGCCCCTGGAGCTCAAAGAACTCGCAAGTCAGGCCGTCGCAGCTGTCCTTTCCGCATCAAATGTGCTCTTCGCATTCCAAGCTGCGGACTACTTCGGTCATGAAGTACAAGAGAGCCCTTTCCTCCATACGTGGTCTTTGGGAGTCGAAGAACAGTTCTATTTGGCTTTGCCCTTGCTCTTCCTGATCATTTCGTGGGCCGCACGACAATTGCGCTGGAGCATGCGCCTCGTTGCACTTTTGAGTTTGGTATCTTGTCTCGCTGTTTCGTTTGCTGCCTCAGCTGCCTTGACCCCAGAGCATCCGTTCTGGGCCTTCTATACAATCCCGACAAGGGCCTGGGAGTTTGCAGCAGGCGGGATTCTCGCAGTCGTTATAGGAGCCGTGAACTTGTCGAGGACGACGGCGGCAGTTGTTGCTTCCACCGGCGCGGCAGCCATTGTGGTTAGTTGCTTGTTTATTGGAGCCAACCAACCCTTTCCGGGCGTAATGGCGGCGCTTCCCGCTGCGGGTGCGCTGCTTGTGATTCTGGGCGGCTCAACGCCTAACCGGATGTCAAGCTTGTTTGGCACTAAGTTGATGGTTTGGACCGGCGAGCGGTCTTATTCCTGGTATCTCTGGCATTGGCCTGCCGTCGTTCTGGTTAGCGTGAGCTTTGACGTCCACTCAGTGTGGCTTGGTCTTGCGGCGTCGGCGCTAGCATTGGGCTTGGCGCACGCTACTTTCCTTTGGGTTGAGTCGCCGATCCGCGTGTCGAAAGCCCTTCGGGCCAGCAAACGCGCCACGTACACAGCCATGTCGGCCGGGTTTGTTGTCTGCGTTCTGGCCTCAGCGGGAATTTACGCTGGCGGTACATTGGCGTCAACAACAGGAGAGAATCGGACATGGCTTGCCGTACGTGAACAGGGTGCGCCTCAGGCATGCCCGGAGCGCCGCCACGCAGATTCCGGAATCGCGTACTGTGTTTCGGGTTCGACTGATGCCGCGAAAACTGTCATGGTGATTGGGGATTCCCACGCTGCACAGTGGGTTCCTACGCTGGCGAGGGTCGGTGCTGAGGACGGTTTCCGCCTCGTAATTCGCGCCCTCGATGCCTGCCCGGCTGCTGATGTGACGGTCCTGGCACACGGCGCCGTTTATTCCGATTGCGATTACTTCCATCGCGAGACTGAAGCGCTCATATACGAGCTTCGACCGGAAGTCGTTCTTACAGCAAATTCAAACAGCTATGTCGGACAAATCCCGGACAACGCGGGCAGTGTCAAATCTGTGGCCACTCAGTCCAGATTGTGGCGCGCAGGCTTCGCGTCCATTATTGAAGCAGCGCGCGACTCCGGAGCCGTGGCGGCAGTTATCGACGACACTCCGAGGCCCGGAGGTGACGCAGGTGTGTGCGTGACACGTCCTGGCGGAACCGAGCAGGGTTGCTCTCCGACGCGTTCCAGGGCTTTTGAGGACATTGCCACTCTACGAGACGCGGAACGGGCCGTCCAAGAGCAATGGACAATCAATCACGTCTTAAGTTTCGACGACCACCTCTGTCCGACTGATACATGCCTCATCGCCGATGGTGGAATCCCAGTTTTCACCGATAGCAACCACCTTTCCCAGGTCTGGGTCACCGCTCAGGAGCCGAAAGTCAGGGACTTCATCTCAGCCGCTTTGAAAGCCGCGATTAGTACTCCGTGAGCAAGGGACCTCTGTCGGTGCAAGTGTCTTCGGCCGCAGTTCGTTCCAACAGCTCGCGCAGTGACGTCATGAACGGTCCAATGAAGCTGCTGATCCGTATGCTCACCAGCCGGCCGTCGACGACTGACTCCAGCAGAAATTCTTCGCCCTGACGGGTCGTAAGGACACCATCTGCGACCCAGACCGAACCCGTACTGCCGCCAAACAATACTGACTGGAGTCTGTTTCGACTGTCCACCAGGGCCCCCTCCGGATCGACTTGGGCTTCGTGTCTTCAACTTAAGACAGTGGCCACAGCGCAGCACGAGTAGTGGGTACTCGACTTTTGCAGTCATTTAGGTAAGGACTACTTGGATTTGATGCCGTAAGGACATGTTCGAGTCCCCGTGACCTGTTGCGTCGGTGATAGAGTCTGACGGCGACACGAGTGGTTGGCAGCGGGCTGGCTGGCGTTTTCCGGTATTCTCCGTATTGCCTTCCGCTCATTTAAGGGGGAACGTGAAGATTCTTGTAACAGGCGCAAACGGGCGTCTGGGAATGGTCGTGCGCCAACAGCTTCAGCGCCGCGCAGATCTTTCCGCCATCTACCTGATCAGCCCCCGTGCCATCCCACAGACTGCAGCGGATGTCAGGGCAGACATCTCTGATCCCTCCGACTTGAAGCAGGCGGTCCTTTTTGCGGAGCCTGACGTCATTATTCATCTTGCTGGTGTCAGCGGGGCGGCATGCGACGCCAACCTGAAACTGTCAGAGGCTGTCAATGTCACGGCGATGCAGGTGCTCTGCGATGCCGCAATGACTGCGGGCACCTCTCGCATCGTTTTTTCCTCTACGGCCGCCGTCTATGGTGACCGCAATACGGAACCTGTGAGCGAGGCGCATCAGGTGGATTTAAGCAGTACGTATGCTCGGATGAAACACGAGGCCGAGGAAATCCTTCGGGAGGCAACGGATTCGGCGGTACTTTCAAGTGTCGCCTTGCGCATTTTCAACATCTACGGCGACAAATTTTCAGACTCGCTCGTCCATCGTTTGTTGTCTTCAACGCCTTTAAGGCCCTCACGATTGCAGGGCCTCGACACCTTCGTTCGCGACTACATTCACGCACCCGACGTGGCGGAGGCAATCTTGCGGTCCACCAACGTGCCGTTGCGGGGCCATCTGACTCTGAACATCGGAAGTGGCGAAGCCACGAGTAACAGGAAGTTGGTTCACCTTCTCAGCAAACTCGGAAAAATCCACTATGAGGTGGATGAACCGCGGGCCAGCTTCAGTTGTGCGGACATTGGTTTGGCTACGAGGCAGCTAAACTTCTGTCCCGAAACTCTTGATGACGTCCTGACGGCTTCAAGAGATTGGGCCAGCCTTTAGGACGAGGTCACACCGGTTCGCTCGCCCTGCTTGAACCACGTCAAGGTTCGCTCAATTCCGGTTTGCAGATCAACAGGTGTGACGTCTGGGAACAGTTCCTTCATCAAGCGGCCATCGCTTCGCGATGCCCGGACGTCTCCCGCCCGCGGATCGTGGTGGGAAATAGTCAGCTTCTGCTTCATAGCGCCTTCGAGGCCGGCAATGACCTCAAGCAAAGACGCATTGGATCCGAAAGCCAGATTGACTGGACTTTCTGAGCTCAATTGCTGCTGGCAGGCCGCAAGAAGAACTTCGCAGACCGTGTCTACATACGTGAAGTCACGGGATTGCAGTCCATCGCCATGCACCTCCAGCGGCTCACCACGGAGCGCGGCATCGAGGAACTTTGGGATAACTGCAGCATAGGCATGGCCGGCACGTTGACCTGGCCCGTAGACGTTAAAGAATCGAAACGCCAGCGTCTGCATACCGTATGTGCGCCCATAAGCGATGGTGTAAGACTCGGCAGCAAGCTTGCTAGCCGCGTAAGGGCTTACCGGACGAGTCCAGTCAGTCTCCGACTTAGGCAGGACTGGATTGCTGCCGTAAACGGAGCTCGACGAGGACATGAGAAAATGCTTGACGCCGTGCCGCCTGGCTGCTTCCAGGACGTTTAGGGTACCCGTTGCGTTGGCATGGTGGCTCTGCAAGGGGCGGGCCACTGATCTAGGCACGCTACCCAGTGCTCCGAGGTGGACGACAGAGTCGACACCTTCCATAGCAACGTCGAGGATAGCCTCATCAAGAATGGACCCCTCGATGACGTTCACAAGTCGTCCAGAAAGGTTTTCGGCATGTCCGGTGCTGAAGTTGTCAAGGACAACGAGCTCGGCCTGCGGATCGTTTTCGTTGATATATCGAACCAGGTTCGACCCGATGAAACCGGCACCACCAGTGATCAAGATCTTCATACTTCAATTGCTCCTTTATCTTGCCAGTGCTTCGGAAAAGCACAGCATCCGGTATGGTCTCGGCCAGGCTCACAAATGCTCCACTGATGCACCTTTGAGTGCATTTTTTGTGTCAAGCACCGGTACATCCGAATTATCCAGAATATTCAAGTCAAGGTAGTCGTGATCGGTGACCAGAAGGACCGCGTCGGATTTGCTGACCGTTTCGGCATCCAATGTTCCTCGTAGCATTTCCTTGGGCCAGTGGTGGTCTTCGACCAAGTCATCAACCCCTAAGACAATTGCACCAAACTCTTCAAGGAGCTCCCTAATACGCAAGGAGGGCGCCTCCCTGACATCCCCGGTGTTCTTCTTGTACGCCAGCCCGACCATCAAGATCCGTGAGCCTTTCAGAGGCTTGCCGACATTGTTCAAGCTCATGAGCAGGCGGCGGACGACATAGTCCGGCATGTGGTCATTGATGTCGTTGGCAAGTTCAACGAAGCGGAAGGCATGGCCAAGCTGACGACGAACGTGCCAAGAGAGATAGCTCGGATCCACAGGCAGGCAGTGTCCGCCAACGCCGGGACCCGGTACAAACTTCATATAGCCGAAGGGTTTGGTTGAGGCAGCGTCAATGGATTCCCACAGATCGATTCCCAAGGCGTGCGCATAGATCGCAAGCTCGTTAACCAGGGCAATGTTCACATGCCGGAAGGTGTTCTCCAGCAGCTTTGTCATTTCGGCTTCCTTTGGGGTTCCGACGGGAACAGTCCTTTCGACTAAGGAATCGTAGAAATCCTTGACGCGGACGAGCGATTCCGGTCCGAGTCCTGAAACGACCTTTGGCGTCTCGACGAAGCCCCACACCTTGTTGCCAGGGTCGATTCTTTCTGGACTGTAGCCTACGTAGAAATCGACATCCGCCGTTAGTCCGGAGCCGGTTTCCAAAATCGGCACAAGCAGTTCCTCGGTGGTTCCGGGGTGTGTGGTGGATTCGAGAATGACAGTGGAACCGCGGGTAATGAATTGCGCCAATGCCTTTGCCGAATCCGTGATGTAGCTCAAATCCGGAAGGCTCTCCTTAAGAGGGGTTGGCACCGTGATGATGGCGAAATCGAAACCAGCGGCCTCGGTGTAGCTAGTGGTGGGAAGGTAGCGCCCGGAGTCCAGTCTGCGCCGGAGTTCGTCATTTGTGATGTCTCCAACAAACGACTCGCCATTGCTCAGGGCGACGATCCTCCGTTCATCAATGTCCAACCCGACCACGTCATAGCCGACTTCGACAGCTCTCATGGCCACGGGAAGGCCTACATAGCCCTGTCCGACTATGACTGCTTTCTTTGATTTATCCATGAGTGGATCCCTATCGGTTGTTTGCTGGAACTTTGCGGGAATTTTCGCTGGCAATCGGGCGCGCGTTGGGGCGTCGACGGCGCCGTGCACGACCTGATACGCGTGGCGGCCCTATCGAGGCTTTTCGGTGACGGGGTGCCTTTGATGGTCGCTGCTGCCACCTGATGATCAACGTCCCGCATATGAGAAAAAGGCTCATGGTGGCGTAGCCAGTGACGCATGCCCATGCCGCGCCAAGGCCCCCGCTGCCGGGAATGAACACCAGCAGAAACAAACTCATCGCTGCCATGCCCACGACGCCGGTCCAACTGGAGAGCTTTATGTGCCCTGCGCCGGCCACTGCACGACTCAAAACCAGGTAGGGCGACAAGGCGATCTCGGCCAAGGCAAGCACACGGACGATGTCGACGGCTGGTGCATATTCTTGCCCAAACACCAGGGGAATGAGCCATGGCGCTGCAACATACATGACAGCCGTGTACGCCCCCGTCACTCCCGCAGCTCCGAGGACGAAGGTCAGCAGTTTCTTTCTGCCGAATTGATTCTGTGCAGCATCGCGGAAAGCGACTTGACCGACAGAATTGGATACGACCTGAATCAGACTCGCCGGCGTTGTCGCAACGGCGTACAAGCCAACAGCGCGGGTGTCGGCTAAGGCAGCAAGAAGATATTGATCCAGTCGGTAAGTTATGGACTGGCCCAGATTCATGCCCATCAGGCCGACGCCCTTGCGCAAAAGCTCTTTCGTTCCACCCGATGTCGGTTCGGTTGTTTTGAGGACAACGCCCTTGCCGATGATGCTGATGGCGATGACGCTGCGTGTTGTGAAACCGGTCGTGTAGGCAAGGAGTGCACCGAGCAGACCGTGCCCAAAAATCCAGAAAACGATGAGGGCAGCAGCGGTGACACCGAACCCGACGCTGTTCGCCATCGATGCCCGGCTTGGGAAGCCGGTGGCGCTCAGGGCGTCCGCCGTCTGATTGGCGAAGAACGCCGCAAGCCCCAAAGGCAGCACGCCCAAAATAACTTCGTTGACGCCCAAATGCACGTCAATTGCGCCAAGCAAGAAATAAGAGACGAGGATAAGGAGGACCAATTGCAAAGCGCCCAGCCATAGCGACGTTTTGGCATAGGCCCGCATCGTGACTCGTGGATCCCGGGGAAGAAGGATGCGCAGTGAAATGTTCGTACCAAGCCCACTTACCAGCGAAACGATCGTGACGGTGGTGATCAGGATCGCTAGGACTCCGCGGTCGTCCGGGAGGAGCATTCTGGCCGTGATAACGCCGCACAGCAAGGCCCCGAAGAGACCGGCCACGCTCCAGGCGGTAGTCCCAAGGACCTCTTTTCCTGACCCGGAACGGGTGGCGGCAAGCAGACGTCTCAATGTACTTTGCGCCCTTTAAGCCAGCTCAGCCCTATAGCGACGAGAATGAGTGCAACCCCGCCCGTGCCCCATGCGAAGATGGGCGCAAATGAATTCCTGACGTGCATCAGCAGGAGCGAGGCGGCAACGCCGAGGAAAGCCAGGGGCACGGGGCGCGGCGGAACGATGGAGAGACGGGAAGCCAGGAATCCAGCCAGCGCCAACGCGAGCAGTATGCCGGGGATCCCGAAATTGTGGTGTCCTTCGGCAATGATCGAACCGCCGATGGGACCTACACGGTGGGCAATCTCTGCGTTCATCAGACGAAAGTCCGTTTCAGCATCATCCCTGGGCAGGCCGAGTATTCCCGCGAGCCCACGCTCCAGAGGAGCTGCGTAGGTGGCCCCAGCCAAGTATGGTTCGTGCGCGGCTTCGTGCCAGCCAATAGTGGTAACGATAACCCGTGCCGAGTAGCCCATCTCCTCAATCGCCTTGATCGGCGAAGCGGACACCTCGTGAAGGGAGGTGTCCCCGAGTCCTTGGCTGCGGACCTGCTGTACTGCGGAGATCGCGACCAATCCGACGAGGACGCAGACCACCATTGATGCGAATGAAGGCGTCTTCCTGCAGCGGATGAATACAGCAAGGGCCGCGATCAACGGAAAGAGAGATTCACTGCGCAACCCCATGGGCAGGGCAAGCAGCAAGAATGTGAACAAGAAGACTAAACCCGTCCGCGAGATTAGCCGAGTAGTGTCCTGCGCTATGAGCGCAGATCCAATGGTAATTCCGAAATAGATAATGCCCACGGAATTTCCGGAAGTTGCCTCCAGGTATTCGCTGTAGCTGTTAAGGAAGAACAATGGGCCGAGCTGCGTATAGCAAACGAACAGCCAACTTGCGACCGCCACCGACAGTGTCAGTCCGCCCACGTCAACAATCGCGTCCCGCATGGATCGGTCAGATGAGTGTTCCTGCAGCTCAGAGGGCCGCATCTTCGTACCGGAGTTACTGGAAAGCCATGCGACAAACCCTATCGCCGTGGCATAGCTCAACAGGCCAAGGTCGATGAGGTAAGCGGCCCGGATCATCACAGGGTCGCTGTACCAGCCTGTCCACGTTCCATCCAGGAATGACGCCATTCGTCCGTTGTCAAGGGCCGGGGAGACGAACAATCCCAGGTGGAAAAGGCAAAGTATCAAGAAGTACAGGAAGGGAAAAGACCAAACGCCATCGGAGAGTGACTTGGCGACCAAGTAGCCCAGGGCGCACGCTAGCAGGAGCGAGATGATCGCCACCCTTTGGATCGGGGCCTGCTCGAAGACTGGTGCAAGCACTAGCAGACAGATTAGGATGGCGCTTCCGACGTGAGCAAGTACGGCTCCGTGGAGTTTCGCTCTGGATAAGACCTCGTCCGGCAGAACTGAGTGCGTAGTCTGTGTCTGGACCTTCACGCGCACCACAGCCTGCGGAAGTGGCCGACTGCAACCTCAATATCCAGTTCAGAACCGTACAACTTTCTACGGGCCAGCTCCCGGGTTTCAGGCGTTGGCCTGTCTCTTAGTGCATCGGCGATGGCATCGGCCCAAACGGATATGGCAGTTTGCAATGACAGAAGCTGTATCCCTCCGACATGCTGCGCGAGGTGAACGGCGCCTGCAACATCAGATGCAATAACGGGCGTACCAGCCGCACATGCCTCTACCAGCACGCCGGGCAGTCCCTCCAATGTGGAAGTGAACAACAGAAGATCTGCAGAGGCCAGCAGATCAGGGACGTCCATGCGTTCGCCGGCATAATGAACACGGTCCGTAACACCTAATTGCTCGGTTATCGACAGCCAACGCGACCGGTTTGCTGCCGACTGGACCTCGTCAGCTCCATCTCGACCTACAAAAACCAAGGCTCCCATCGGGTGTGCTTTGGCATACTCACCGAAGAACCGGATGGCCCCGTCTCTATTCTTAGTGGGGATGTCAGCCCGACCTATGTGGAGAATCAATGGTTCGGCCGGGGCGATCCCGAGCTCATCGCGGATGTCAGTGGTACCGGCGCTGGAGAACTTTTCCAGATCGAAACCTGTCATCAAGACACGGCAACGTGGGTCATTCGCCCAATCTTTCTTCCAGGCCACCGTTAGCGTTGAGGGAGCGATTCCGATGATGTCGGTTGCGAACTGGTTAAGGAGCCAGCGCATTGCCGCGTACTTTGCCCGCGCCGGCAGCGACTGTTCGGCACGGGGCCGGCCGTCGCTGCTGAAATTAGCGATCCGGATACGGGCGCCACCAAGGGTTGCCAACGCGAGGATGAATCCAGAAGCAAGATGAACGTGCGAGTGGACGACTTTGATGCGGTTGCCCCGGAGAAACCGGACGAACTTAAATGCAAACCAGGGGCTGGAGAGGCGTAAAGGGACAATCGTGGCGCCCGCCGCTCTGTAGTCGCCTGCCAGGGACCCTTCCCGCCCGGTGAGTGTGACCATTGTCAGTTTCGGGCCGGTCGCAGGCAGGGCTCGGGCTACTTCAAGCATCCGCATCTCGACGCCACCGCGGTCGACGGACCCGAGGATGTGGGCCACAGTAGAGCTGCTCTTTTCCGTCACCGTCATGATCTTTCCAGTGCTTTCGGCGCAGCCTCGAGTTGGCTGAAAAAGTCAATAACCCTTTGCGGGTCAAGTGAAGCGATAATTTGACGAGCATGCTCCAGGTTTGTGGCCCCCTGCTGTGTCATCCACTCATAGTTGTTAAGGGCTGAGCGGAGCAATCCGGTTAATTCTTCAACGGATCCTGAGGTAAAGAGGCAATCCGGTGGAAGCAATTCCGGGATTCCGCCTATGTCGGAACCAATGCAGGGCAGGCCCCGGGCCATCGCCTCAATGAGGGCTCTCGGGACACCTTCAGTGCGGGATGGCATGGCAAAAAGGTCAGCACGGTCAAGGATGTCGCGTATTTCCTCGGGCGTTTCAATGTGTCCATGGAAGTTGACATGCTTATCGATGCCTAGGTCTTTGGCCAGCTCAACAAGTACCCGATGTTTCGCGCCTCCGCCAACAAGTTCCAGGGTAATGCTGTGACCCTTGCTTAGGAGTTGGGCAGCTGCCTGGAGCAGGAGATCGTGGCCCTTGTACATCTGGTTGTGCGTTCCGACGGCGACCACGATAAGGCCCTCCCGCTCGGGGTGAGTAATTTTCGGTTGCGCAGCGAGCGTGCCGTCGGTGATGGCTATTCCGCTGCGGACGAGCGAGGCGGCACCTGCATGCACTGGGTATCGTCGCTGTAGTGTCCTCTCGGAGACGTAGATTGCGCCGTCGACGCTGGAAACTTGTCGCGCTACAAGTAGTTTCGCCAGCCATGCCAACTTGACTCCCGGCTTCCCCGCGACACCAGCCTTGAGGACGTCATAGGGGTCGCCCACCACGTGCGCGAAGGTCCGGGCTCCCAAGCGGCGACCCGCGCTAACGGTGATTCCACCGATTACACCGGGGAACCGGCCCCCGTAAACAGCACTGGCGTCGGTGGAAAACCGGCGCACAAGTTTGCGTATCTGCATGAACCGGGTCACCATGCCTCTTGCTCCCTGATACGAGGGGACCGCAAGGACCTTGACACCGTCGCCTTCAACGAGGCGGCCGCTGTCCCGAGGAATGTCTTCGACCCTGGCGACAACGATGACTTCGTCAAAGCTGTTCAGCCACAGCAGATGGTTCTCGTACCAGTCCTGCGAAGCATCCGAGTAAACACGGCCATCCAAGCCTCGGTGCAAACGCGCTTCCGTGGCATAGAAGACCGTTCGTTTACTGGCAGTCATGGGGTGGGTCCGATCTCAGTCGCAACAGTGATGAGTGAGGAAGTCATGGCTTATTCTTGCTTTCTGGTCATCAAGCTGCTTGTCCGAGTGTTCTTGTCGCCAGCGTAAAAGTGGTATTGGCGGTTCCAGAGCCGCTCTCTGTCAAAGTCGCGGAACACTACAGCCTGGGCATTGAGAGCAATTGCCTTGGCCTCTTCAGGGTTTATCAAGACTATGCGTAGTGCGGTTTCAAGTGCCGACGAGTCATCGATGGGCACAATCTTCCCGCATCCCGGATGTGGAATCACATCGCGGACCCCCGTGGCATCGGTTGCCACGATTGGGGTCCCGGAAGCCGCTGCTTCCAGAAGTACGGTCGGAAGGCCTTCACGGCGGGACGGAAGGCACAGCAGGTCTAATGCCGCGTACACCGTCGCAGTATCGTCCAAGTTGCCCGTCCTGTGTACCCAGGGCTCATCGAACGCAGCTACTGTCTCTGGGCGTAGCGATTCGATCCCATCGTCCGGTCCCACCAGGACGAGGTGGACGTCATCCATGTGCTGTCTAAGTGACTGCACTGCGTCCATGAGCGCGTCGATGCCCTTGTCAGCTGTGATGCGGCCGACGAAGCCTACAACTTTGGCATCGGCAGGGATATCGTGGTCCGCGCGGAATGATGTGCGCAGCTCAGGGTCCTGTCCCTTGAGTTGATAGCTCTCGAGATCGATGCTGTTAGCAGAGCCCTTTCCGAAAACTGTGACGTCAGCCGTGAGTCCTGCCTGGATCATCTGCTCCTTCAGAGCATGGCCGACAGCCACGACGTCTGTGGAAAGCCTAATGATTGTCTTCTCGATGAGAAGCATCATCTGTTTGCTGGCGCCGGTCATGGTCTCTGATCGAAGCCCATAGACGCAGTAAATGCGCCGAGGCTTCTGCAGCACCCAGGAAGCGATTGCACCCAGCAGTGAAGCCTTCGGTGTGCCGTACACAATGACATCAGGCTGGAGCTTTCGGATGAGCCTAAAAATCCGCCAAAGTGCGCGCAGATCAGACAACACCGACGGGTCACGTTCAATCGGCAGGGCGTGCGACGATACATTGTCCTGCTCCGCGAGGGAACTCAAAAGACCGGTATCGCCTGATGCAACCGCAACGCGCAATCCCCGACGCTGCAGGTAACCCATCTGGCCGCTCAACTGGGAGCTAACCGAGATGTCAGTTGTCTGGATGAAAAAAATGTCTGTCTTGGATTTCATTCTTGAGCCCGCTCCTCTGCCGCCAAAGTACTTTCCCCCATACCTAAGGATTGGCCAGCGGACGTTTGGCTGATCCGCTGGCCAAACCACAGCACCTCGGCCCTGCGGACGACGCTATCCATTTTGGGTGAGCCGAATTTCGCAAGCCAATAACCAACCTTGAGCATCAAACGGCACAATGCAGGAGGCAGCTGAAGGGGTTCCTTGTGCCCGTGCTGGAGCACAACGTCGCGCACGGTCAGTCCTTCCCACGGTTGCACACTGACAGTCGGCACACGTTCCGGCGCGTCGCCTACGGCGAGCACGTACTCCGCTAGACCGCCAAGACTGGACACCGGTGAGGGAGCGGAACCAGGTGCGGCCACGCTGGCAAGTGGTGAACGCGCGTACCTGATCAGACTCCGCGTAGTGCTTCGGCTGGGGTCCTGAATCGACGTGGCCCGGACAATCCGGACTGTCGACGGCCTCGTGAGGGTCTGATCCATGAGCAATTGCAAGGCTCGTTCGCCTAGGGCTTTGGACTGTGAATAAGGTGAGAAGGGTTGATGATCCCACGAACCGTCAAGCACAGGCCGCCGTCCCTGCACAGCAGCACTACTTATGTGGATGTACGTCGGGACACCGGCCTGCTGTGCCGCCAGCCAGATGAGGGCTGGCAAGACCGCGTTGGCACCAAAAAGCTCCAGACTCTGGCCGCTACCTGGGGTAGCAAGTCCAGCTGCATTTACCACGACATCCTTGTCCGCAAATGAGGCGGCCAGCGCGACGATCTCCTCGACGTGCTTGGAAGCTTCCGCTATGACCTCCTGAGCAGACCACTTTGGATCAGCCACCACGCGTGGGGCGACCTGCTTCAAGACGCCGTGGCCCGCAGAGGCCAAAACGTCGACCAGAGCGCCGCCAACAAATCCACTGCCCCCGACCACAATCCAGTCAGCCATCGAGACGGCTCCTTCCCACGTCGGCGTGACGGTTGCTCGCCCAGCGTCGAATCGCTGCCGGGGTCATGAGATACCCTGCGATAAGCACCCCGGCGATGCCCAGATATAGGACTGCTGTCCAGGGCGCTGCCTGGGCGGCAAGTATTCCCAGGGCACCTGTGGCGCAGCTGCCAGCAGCGACGATGGCGGCAACCTGGAGGTGGGTCAGACCGAGGTCTTCGAGCTGATGGTAGGTGTGGCTGCGGTGGGATTCATACCAACGCTGGCCTCCGGCAATTCTGGACAGCAGCGTGTACGTTGCGTCTGCCAGGTAGATGGCTATTGGCCCAAGGATTGCGAGGAGCGGCGCTCCCGAGCAGAAAGCTGCAAAAGCCATGACAGAAACTGCTGCGCCGAGCAGGTAGCTGCCGCTGTCGCCAAGGAAGATCCGATTCCGCCCAAGATTCCAAGGCAAGAAGGCGGCATAAACGGCAGCAAGTACCAATCCGGCCGCAGTCAGCCAGGGCTGCGACGTCAGCATTCCAGTCACCGCGTAAGTCCCACCGAATACGGCACCGTTCAAGCCCGAGATTCCGTCGACGCCATCCATGAAATTCGCGACATTTATGAACCCTGTTATGAACAGTCCTCCGAGCGGGATGATCCACGGTTCCGCGCCGGAAACGGCAACCACTGCCGCCGCGGCGGAAAGCCCGATCAGCAGTTGGCTTGCCACCCGATATTTGATGGAAATTCCTTTGAAGTCCTCCAGCCAGCCGGCGCCGGCCGCTGCCGCGGACGCAAGAAGAACACAAATGACTAGTTTCGGCGCATGTCCTCCCGCCAAGATGACCAGACAACCGGTTATGAAGCCAACAAGGGTTGCAAGACCAGCCCCACGAATCGCCGGGGACGAATGCGAGGAACGGGCTGATGGGATGTCGACGACTCCCAGTCGCCGCAGCAGGGGCAGGACCACATATGGAGCAAGAAGGCTGGCCAGCAGTCCGAGACCCGCCGCCGCGAACTCAAAGCTCACGCTGGCCCCTTCGAAGCGAGTTTGTTCGTTCCCGTTTCAAAGTCATCCGCAAAGAGCTGATACCACGCTTCGACGTCGAGGTCATCGGGCTCAAGTTGAGCGGCCATAGTATGGGAGATCTTTGGATGGATCGGACGCACATCTGATTCGTTGTGGCTGACCAAGACTTCGTGGAGCTTCTCGCCTTCGCGAAGGCCTGTATATACAATTTCAATGTTCTTGCCGCTGGCTGCAATCATCCGCTCAGCGACATCCTGGATCCGGACAGGCTCACCCATATCCAGGATCAACACCTCTCCTGGGCTCCCGATGCCGCCCGCCTGCACGACAAGCTGACACGCCTCGGGGATTGTCATGAAGAACCTAGTAACTTCTGGATGTGTGATGGTCAGCGGACGACCGGCAGCAATAAGCGTCTGGAACGTCGGAAGCATAGATCCCCTGCTGCCGATGACATTACCGAAGCGCACGGATAGGTACCTTCCACCACAGTTGGCGGCGGCCCAGGCGGTAAGCTGCTCAGCCAGCCGCTTTGAGTGCCCTAGTACACTCGTCGGGTCGGCGGCCTTGTCAGTAGAAATGTTTACGAAGGTCGAAACACCAGCTTCGCGAGCCGCGTTCAGGACGTTGAGCGTGCCGAGAACGTTGGTCTTCCAAGCCTCGCCCGGGTATTGCTCCAACATTGGCAAATGCTTGAGCGCAGCCGCATGAAACACCACCTCGGGTCGCCGCTCCCGGAAAATTTCCTCCAGTGCCTGTGGGTCACGGATATCGGCCAGGACGACATCCTTGGTGTCGAGGAGCCCGTGCCCCGCGATTGATATCTGCGCGCTTTGAAGACCGGATTCATCGCGGTCCAGCATCATCAGCTCGGCCGGTTCGAACCTGACAATCTGTCGGCACAGCTCAGACCCGATGGAACCGCCGGCCCCTGTCACAAGAACACGTTTGCCTTTAAGGTAGCCGGCAATGGAGGCCACCTCCGTGTCCACGGGATGCCGTCCAATAAGGTCTTCTATGGCGATGTCACGGACGTCGGCAGGCGCGGCTCTGCCTTCCATGATCTCGCTTAGGCTCGGTAGGACCTTGACTTGAATGCCGCAGGCTGCTGCTGCATCGGAAATGGATCGAAGGAGTTCCGAATCAGCCCTGGCAATCGACACGATCAGGACTTCAACTTCGGATTCATTGACGATCTGCGAAAGCCGGCTGCTGTCGCCCAGGACAGGGACACCTGCGAGCCTAAGGTTACGCTTCAAAGGATCGTCGTCGATTAATCCGACAGGCTGGTAACCGGAATGAGCGTCGGCATACATATTCCTGATCAACAACTGGCCCATGTGACCCGCGCCGTAGATGAGCGTGCGCTTCGCGTCCGTTTGGGGCTTGAGCAGGCGATCGGAGTTCAGTCGGCGGAGATATCGTGAGGAACCCATGAGCAGGAAGGCCAGAGGCAGCGCCATGAGCGTTGCGCTGCGGGGAATTCCGAAGCTCTCGCCGAGGAAGACTACGGGAATGCCAACGAGCATGGCAACGGAAATAACGGTAACCAGCAGGGCCGCAGCTTCTTCAAAACTCGCAGAAGTGTACCGACCCCGGTAGAGCCAGAATAGCCAGCCGACGAGTAGTTGGGCGATGACCAAGGCAACACAAACGGCTAGCAGCGGAGGCAAGCTCATCTGACTGCCATCAAACTCATAGCGGAAGAAAACACCGGCAATTAGCCCGATAATCCAAGACGCGGCATCCAAGCCAAATTGAAGGCGGTGGCTGAATGGGTTCAAATGCGAACTATTTTGGGGAGCGATCTCCGTCGAAGGCGTCCCCATAAGGTCACTTACGGTGTTGATCCGGTTGTTGTGTTTCATCGACTATCCCCAATGTTGTGCAAGTCGGGACTGAGCTAGTCCCTAGAATCTTGAAGCGCTGAAAGGCTGGTGAAACCGACATTGACGACTGAAGTCTGCAGCGGGATTCGATGCGCCAGGCATTGTGAAATTTGGATGCGAGGGGCAACGAAGCGTACATTCCAGTTCTCTCGGACCGGCTACGGCTTTACGCTGCCGTGGCGCATTTCTTGCCGATTCTTGGCTTCAGTCGAACGCCTCTTGCCTTTGTCGACTTGAGGTTTGTAGTCGTAGTAGTTGTGATCACCCTTGGTTGCCGGAAGACGGTTGATGACCACGCCCAACATACGGGCACGAACCGCTTCTATATTCGTGACAGCCCTGGCCAAATCCGCCTTCTTGGTTCGACCATCAACACTCACGACCAGCAGGATGCCACTGGCGTTAGCCGCAAGGACCGCAGGGTCCGTGACTGGGAGCAAAGGTGGGGCGTCAATAATGACCACTTCATACTCAGATTCCAAGTGAGTGAGCAGCTTGTCCATGGTCGAAGACCCAAGCAACTCACTTGGGTTCGGTGCCAAACGCCCCGATGCCAAAACGTGAAGCTGGCCAGCTGGCCCCCATGTCTGAATTGCGTCCTCAAGCGCCACGCTGCCCGTAAGGACGCCAGTAAGCCCCACGGAACCTTCCAAGCCCAAGTAATTGGCGACACGCGGTCGCCGCAAATCGGCATCGATGAGAAGAACTCGCGTCCCGCTTTCAGCGAGCATAATCGCCAAATTGACAGCGGTAGACGTTTTCCCTTCGCCTGGGATCGACGAGGAAACTACGACGCTCTGGTGCCCGCCACCGAGGTTCGTGAATGACAGGTGTGTCCGCAGCTGACGGAAGCCCTCTGCCCGCGGACTATATGGGTCTCCCTGGGTTAGTACAGGGGTCTTTTCCAAAGAAGGATCGCCGACGAATGTGCCCAGAACGCCGGCGCTGACGACTCGCTCGATGTCGTCCTGGGTCCGCAGCCGTGTATTGAGAACTTCACGTACGAACGCGAAGCCAAGGCCAAGGACCAGCCCTGCAACCAAGCCTAGAATCAGGTTCATCATGGGTCGAGGTGAAGAAGGACTGATGGGTGGCTCTGCCCGTTCGAAGACGCTCAATTTCACCAGTGAAACATCCTCGACGGACGCAACGCCTTTAATTAATTCGTCCGCCGTGGAGTTGGCAATCCTCGCCGCGAGTTCAGGGTTTGCGTCGGAAGCCGTAATGTCGATCAGCACGGTTTGGGGGGGCGCAGAGGCTGCAACGCGGCCTGCCAGTTTCCTTGATCCGCCTGGCAGATTTAAGTCATCGGCAACTGCCTGAAGGACGCGGGGGCTCGTTGCGAGACTTACATAGGACGTCACCCGGTTCTGTGCGAACATGTTCCCCTGCGTTACGTCAGTTGCTGAATTGCCGCCCTTGACAGAGACGAACAATTGTGAATGCGCGTCATAGGTGGGCGTCTGGGTCAACGTTTGTCCCAATGCCACGAGAACGGCCACAGCCGTGACAAGCAGTATGGAAATCCAGCGCTTGCGGATGACATGCAGGTAAGTACGCAACTCCACGGGGTTCCCCAATATTTTCGTGAGCGATATCCAACAAGGCGGCGAACCGAGGCGATCAGTCCGCTCACCGTTATTAGATCATGCCGTATAACCGATGTTGCAACATCGGTAGACGTGCGTAGTCATATGCTTACGCTTGTTAATTTTGACGCTATCATGCATCACTCATGCAGGTTTAAATGCTCTTGCCGCACGCACGTAATTCTCAACTAAAACTGGTTGACAAACTGTTGAGAGTGGGCTTAAGCGCTTCAGGGGCTACGGAATGAGGACAGCTTCCTGTATGGGTCCACACCGGCCAGCTGCTGCTTTGAGCCATCCAACTGCGAACACCCGAACGGCCCCTGACGCCGTCATACTTGCTCATCAAACGGAACGTTGTTCCGTCCATTGGAGCTGCGCATAGCGAGGATGGACGAAGAGCGCGGTCCGTTTTAGCGCGCGCTTCTCGGAAGAAGTCCGCCCAATGGGAAACCAGTCGTGCGGCTCCTCCGCACCTCGCAACCTGATTCCCCGGTACACCCTCTAGCCTTATTCGTAGGCTGGTCAGACGTTTGTATAACTTACTCAGGCCAGGTTCCTCTCGCGAACAACTACTAGTTCTATTGATATTCAAATCCCCTCCTGTGAATTAAGATTTTGGCCTCGGTCGGCAAGGGGTCACTTGCCAATTTTTTACACTGCCGTCGTCGCGCACAGGCAGCCTACCTCAGCTGTTTTTTGATCCGCCAAGTTCGCAGGTAAATAACTGGGACCGTGGAGAAAAGGGAATTGACAAGCATGAATCAAATGAGTGGTAACGGCCAATTGGGAGCAACCCCAACAGACGGGGCAACCGTGCAAGACCCAGAACTTCAGGCCAGCCAGTCTGGCAGGGTGTCCCGCTTGGCACTGTACTTAGATCGCTTGTGCATATCTCGCTAGACCACTAAGGGATCGACTGCAATACTGCTGCGCCTCGGGCCGACCCCAGCAAGCCGACCACGTGTCGTGGGATCACTTAACGAAGGCCAAGATCGGGAGCCTAACTGCAGTAGGCGAGGTGTGACCTCCCCCTCGGCACGACCCGGGAGTTTCACGCGAGTAGGTGACGCAAATAATCCGAGTAGTCGATGCAAGTAATACAAGTATTCTCGGTTGAGCAGATGCAAGTACGGCAAGTAGTAAACGCGCATCGTGCCCAACTAACTCGAGTACTAATTACTGTTGTTAAGGACCCACATTACACACTATTTTCGGATTGTGATGGACGCCACTTCAAGAATGAAAGTTCACTGCTTGGCGGGGTTTCCGTTCACTAATTCTAGAATTGGCGAGTAAGACCTTTCTTCCCGGTTCGCCAGGTTCATCGGCAGAGGTTGTTTTTTCGAAGCAACCGCCCGAGATACTACCTCACGGGAACCACCGAATAGGGGTGTCTTCATGAGTAATGACAAAGAGCATGTGGACGGCTCGCTGACAGAACGCAATACCGGCATCGGGCGTAGGGGGATTTTTAGAATCGTCCCCTTGGCAACTGCTGTAGCCGCCAGCGAGGGTTTGTTGGTTCTTAACTCAGGCGCAGCTCATGCTGCCGGAGTCGGGTCAACAGTGTCAGTCACAACTGATCCTTCGGTCCAGTATGCACTGCGCGCTAACGAACCAGTCAACGCCAGAGACTATGGTGCGGTCGGGAACGGCATCGCCGACGATTCGGCTGCCATTAGCGCAGCACTGCGCGCGGCGGGAGGAGGTTCTGTGGTCTTACCAGTAGGGACCTATTTGATTCCGTCTGCGACCCGACTCCAGATGTCGGCGAGTTACTCATCCCTTGTTGGCGATCCCTCCGGTTCGTCCGTGCTTAGGTTTACTCACCCAAGCGGGGGTATCGATGTGGGTAATGGAACGGATTTCATCTACCAGAACCTGATACAGAATCTAGTCATCGATGGGTTCAATATTGCCCAAACCCCTTTGCGCCTACGCAAGTCCGAAGAGATGGGCATGGTCAATGTCAGGATTCACCAAGCCGTTGTTGCCGCGATCGAAACCACCGACACAAGCCTGTTTCATTCGACGCGTCTTCAACTCGCCCGGACCCCAATCGGCATCAAGACTCTCGGCTACCTAGGAACGGCTGGGCTGCACGACGGCAACTTTTATCTCCTGGACAGCATCATTTCCGTGGAAGGTACAGGCGTCGCACACTTGGTTGTGAGCGGTGTGACTTACATTGAAGGCGTCAAGGCCGGCGTCCGATTCAACCGACTGGGCGGTCCTATCTCAGTCGGTACGATCCATTTTCGTGATTGTTACGTGACCAGCAGTCTGAATGAGTTTTCACTCTTCAAGGGCGTGGCGGCAACTGGCATAAATGCTGCTGCTTTGGTGGCGACGGATCTCAATGCCTACCTGCCAAATGTGGCGACACCACCCTTCGTGGACTTCAGAGGTTTGAACAACTCCGGTTCGACATTGAGAGCACGCCTCACGGGCGGAACCTTCACGCTTACGTCACTTGGATCCGGAAAACTCGTGGCCGTCCACAAATCGCAGAACTGGTTCCAGTTTTTCGTTACCTTGGCCAGTATTACAGGTGCTGCTACGACCCAATTCGCCAACCCGTATGTCGCTGGAGGCGTGGCACTCAGCCCACTTCAACTAGTTGGCTCCGGGAGCCCGGAGAGACGCGAAATGGCACCGGTCGGCTCGACCTACCAAAATTACGGAGGCGGTGCCGGAACGACGTTCTACGTCAAGCAAACTGGAAACGGAAGCACCGGCTGGGTGGGTAAATGACAAGGGCCGTCACGAAAGCTCGGCGCGGGCAGCACCGCTTTGAACGCTCGCCTAGGTCTCGAATTTGTAAGCCCGACCGGAGCTCACGGGTGGCTGCTCCTACGCCACGATCCAATTTAGAAATGCCCTTACATCGTCAGCAAACTGTTTCGGGCACTCCCACAACACAAGTGACCCGTCTTCTCGTAAATCTTCAACCAAGCACCGTGAATACGACTGGATAGGGTTTCATGGTGCCGCGGGACCATGTGGTCACGTACGCCGTATTCACGCATCTTGTACTGACCCTCGCTGCGAAACACAAGCCGCCATCTTCCACCTGGCGCAGCGGCAGACAACGCCGTGTACGCCTTGCAGAGACCTCGCGAGGCGCTGTCACGTCAACCCCCAGGGAAGATTTCGTGGCGGCTGTTTCAAGTGATTGGCACGGGTTTGGAGCGAAAAACACGGGACAACGGAGGCGTACACAGCGGCGGCATAGCAGACGTCGTCTTTGTAGGTGCAGCGGCCGCCAAGTATTGCATTTGATTCCCGACCGACACGGCCTACTTGGCCGAAATGAGGGTGTCTACAGTGTTGAGGCCGGCGGGAGGAGCCAATAGGACTTATGAAACCTTCCTGTCCACGACAAAGGAGTAGGCAAGGGGCCCGACCGGGAATTGAATTCCCCGGTAAGGGAAATTTTGATCGTGGCGACCAGTGATCGCCGTGGCGCACTGGGTTCACCCCGCGGCGGCAACAGCGACTGCCTGCCCCGTATATGGGCCGATTCGGCTTGGCCCACAATGTCTGAATCACCGGCGTCCATGACTTCACGACGATGGCCCCCCGACGGTCTGGCCGGTGCTGCAGGTCCAGCTGTGCCTCTGCGCCCTAACGGCGGAGCATCCTGGCCTACAGCAAGCAGGGTCAGCTCAGGCTGGAATGGCATAATCGCGATCCACTAGTTCAGCTCACTTCGAAAATCTCAGACCACCGCCAGTCCGGATCGTAATCAGGGCTGGCCGTTGCTCTACCCGCTATAGAATCCGACTATCGACGTGCAATTGCGTCACGACTTCGGGGGAATCTATGTTGGCTATTTTGGATGGACCGCGCGCGCTCAGGAACATGAACCGACGACGACGCTGGGCAGCGGCTCCATCCGTCGCCCTCGGTATCGCACTGGCTTTGGGGCTGGGAACTATTGGCGCACCGGCCAGGGCTGACGTCGTCAGTGATGTCATACATCTTCAAGGGGATGCGAATTCCATCTCAGTAAACACGACGACAGACACAGCTTATGTAGTGTCGTCCGGCGCCGTTCAGAGGCTTAAGGCAGGCGGCTCAAGTAACGTGATGTTCCCGGGGGACACCCCTGGACGGCTGGCCATCAATTCAGCTACAAACAAACTTTACGTAGCAAGCACAGATAAGACCATGGAAAAGAATTCCCTGGCAGTGATTGATGAAGCAGCACAGAAATCCATGTTGATCCCGTTCGACTCGATCATTGATTCGATTGCTGTCAACGAGGGGGCAAACAAGATCTACGTCAGCACTCAGGAGCACGTGACAGTAGTCGATGGATCCACCAATACTGCCAGCGTCGTGCCCGGTTCCACAGGAGCTGGCAACATCGTCATCAATGCAGGCACGAATAAGGCTTACGCTATCTCTGACAGCAGCGTGCAGGTCATCGATGCGTCTGGACTCATCAGCTCGACGGTGTCCGTCGGCGAGGGGCTCATCCTTGGCGCGGCAGTTAACCCAAGCAAAAACAAGATCTACGTCACAACCAAAACTACGTCCGGTTTCAGCATCAAAGTCATCGATGGCGCCAGTGACACTGTCTCCACGACCATGCCATGGTCTGGCCCCCTAGAGACCTGGGCCCTCAATCCGGCTACTGACATGCTGTACATAGGCGCGACTGCTGCATCCACGGCCGGCGCGGTCCGCGTTGTCGATGGAGCAACTATGACGGAGACGGCGCAGATAGCCACCCCAACGCAGGTGAAGAAAATCGTGGCGAATCCAGCGAATAACAAGATCTACGCCTCGATGGCTGACCGCGGGACCACGGTCATCGAGGGAAGGAATAACGCCAGCAGCGCCGTCAAGGTCACCCCGTGGCTTATTGCCGCCGTAAACACGTCCAACAACAAGGTGTACACGGCTGCCTCGAACTTAGTGACAATCATTGATGGGAATGCACAGCAGCCGGTCAAGAACGACTTCAACGGTGACCGCACGACGGATATCGTCTCCAGGGACTCGACAGGGTTACTTTGGCTCTACCCCGGCAACGGCTCAGGCGGCTGGCTTCCGCGAAAGCAGATAGGACAGGGCTGGAACATCATGACTGCCATGGTCGCGCCTGGAGATTTCGATGGCGACAGCAAGGCAGATCTATTGGCCCGCGATGGAAGCGGGATTCTATGGCTTTACCCCGGCAATGGCTCGGGGGGCTGGTTCTCACGCGTCCAGGTCGGCAGTGGTTGGGACAGCATGACAGCAATTGAGAACATCGGACAGTTCGACAGTGACAGGTTTGTAGACGTAGTTGCTCGTTCCAGTGAAGGTTTGTTATTCGTTTACCGTGGCGACGGCAAGGGCGGTTGGCTGCCTCGCATGTACGTAGGTTTCGGATGGAACGCCATGTCCGAGATTAGGGGGATAGGTGACTACAATGCAGACAGCGCTCCTGACGTCGTTGCTCGCGACGCTGCAGGGGCACTGCGGCTCTACCGTGGCAGCGGGGACGGAGGCTGGCTCGCCACACAGCAAATAGGCCAAGGCTGGAACTCCATGAACTCCCTCATAGGACCTGGCGACTTCAATGGTGACGGCAGAGCCGACATCCTGGCCCGGAATGGAGCAGGCGAGCTCTGGTTGTACGCAGGCAATAGCGGTTCGGGCTGGCCCACGGCCACCAAGGTCGGAACAGGTTGGAACGGCATGACGGCGATTCTTTAATTCCTCCGTCCTGAACAGTAACGCGGCTAGCTCTTGAATGATGGGGGCTAGCCGCGCCATATGGGCTGCAGAAACGCCCCCGCATCCTCAGCAACCCGTTCCGGGCACTCCCACAACACCAAGTGGCCCGTCTTCTCGTAGATCTTCAATTGAGCTCCAGGGATACGGTTGGCAAGGGTTTTTTGGTGGTGCCGCGGCACTATGTGGTCATGTGCGCCCCACAGGATGAGCGTCGGGGCTGAGATGGTTCCGGCTTCGGTTGGCGGAACAGCCTCGTAGTAGCCCCGCAAGGAAGCCTTCCAAACGGCTGACGGCATGGCCAAACCGTCCCGCACCCTGTCCTCGATGTAGGCAGCGGGCACATTGTGCAGCAGCCTGTACCAGGACAGAGATTCCCGAACCCAGTCCTCCGAAATTGGATCAGTGAGCTCCTCCACCTCGTTCGCAAACGGTGGTTTCCCCTGGAGACTCAACGGAGATCCAACAAGAATCAGAGATGCCACGAGTTCCGGATGCGTCGCAGCGAGTTGTTGGGCCACGTATCCGCCGCTGGATGAACCCAAGACGTGAGCCCTCGCTATACCCAAGGCATCAAACATCGCGACTACATCTTCCACAACCACTGTCAGCGAATACCCGGTTTCAGGTTTGTCGGCCCCACCATGGCCGCGTAGGTCAGGCGCGGCCAGAGTCAAGGATGGCAGCGAGGCAATCAGCGGCTCAAAACTCCGCCAGGATTCACCCCACGCATGCAACAACACCAAGGGCGCGGCGCCGTCGTCGTTCGCTTCACCAAGGTTCCCCCGCACAAAGCAGGGCACGTTGATCCCGGTACGCAGGGCGAGCATCCTGACCTCGGACTCCATGCGGTCAGCGTACGCCCGAGGTGACTACTGAACGACCGTCTTGGGTGAATCCGTTGCCGTCTGGTATTCCGCGCAGCAGCCCGAGTCTTCGGAGGACTCATCGCTGACTGTTGCAGCAGGCACAGCGCAGCAAACGTCGCCACGCCATGCGTTGATTCCTTCGCGCACGGCGACGGCGGCAATCACCAGAGCTGCGCCGGCATCAGCCCACCACCAACCCAGCGTGCTGTTCAGGACCAGGCCAATGAGCAGCACAGCAGAGAGATACGTACACAACAACGTCTGCTTAGAGTCAGCTACGGCCGTCTTGGAACCGAGCTCCCGTCCGGCTCGGCGCTGCGCCCAGGACAGCACAGGCATGATCGCCAGGCTGAGGGCCGCGATCACGATGCCTGGCGTCGAGTGCTGGGCCTCTCCCCCACCGGTGAGGGATCTGATGGCATCGAACGTGACGAAGGCGGCGAGGGCGAAGAAGGAAATCGCGATGATCCGCAGGGTTAAGTGCTCGCGCCGCTCGGGGTCCTTGGCGGAGAACTGCCAGGACAATGCCACCGCGGAGGCCACCTCGATCACCGAGTCCAGCCCGAAACCAATCAGGGCCGACGAATCCGCCGCACCACCAGCCCACAGTGCCGCTGCCGCCTCGATGACGTTGTAGGTGATGGTGGCGGCAGCGAAAAGTCTGATCCTACGTGTCAGGACGGTTCTGCGTTCCGACGCTTCCTGCAGGGCTGTGCTCATGCCAGGCACGTCCCATCAGGAGCACAGCAGTTGGGGTCCACCGCCAGGACCACACCGATCAGGTCCTTGATGGCGTGACCCAGACGTGCGTCGGCCAGTTCATAGCGGGTCCTGCGCCCGTCGGGAACCCCGACCACAAGGCCGCACCCGCGCAGGCAGGTCAGGTGGTTGGACATGCTCTGGCGGGAAACGCCCAGGGAATCTGCAAGTTCGGAGGGGAAAGCCGGCGCATCAGCCAGGGCAAGGAGTACGCGTGCCCTGGTGGCGTCCGAGATCGCATAGCCGAAGCGGGCCAGCACCGGAGCGTGGGTGAGGGTTTCCATGTCGTTAAAGTACAGCCGACGCTGTATTCATGCAATCGTGTACTGAATCTCCAAACGCCAAAGCCGCAACCTCCCAGACCCGCCGGCGGCAGCTCCGCCGTCGTACGCTTTACCGACACGACAGAGGCGGAGCCACCCCGTTAGGTGGCCCCGCCTCTGGTGCGTTGGGATTATCCAGTCCTGCGCCCGTCTTTCGGGTTACCTGTTGCGTTGGTATGCAGGGCGGGTCCCTTCGCGTGCCGACCTGGAGTTGCCGGCAGTCATGTGAAACGTTGCGGTTTAGAGGATGCCGGTCGGAACCAGGAGGGCCCATGCCAGGGCGGGCGCAACCAGGACCACTCCACCGGCGTAGATCATCAGCTGCTTGTACACGCGCTGACGGTCCGAATCCTGGGCGTTGGCCACGATCAGTGCGCCGTCGGTGGAGAAGGGCGAAACGTCCACCACAGTTGCTGCGATTGCAAGGGCTGCAACCGTTCCTGATGCACTCAACGTGCTGGAGGCCAGCAGGGGCCCGGCGAGCGGGATGAACGCGGTCAGCAGCGCGGTGGACGAGGCAAAGGCTGAACCGACGCCGATGACGTAGCAGAGAACCAAAGCGATCAGCAGCGGTGCGCCGAGCGCCAAAGCCATCTCTGCAAGGGTGTTGATAACGCCCACATGCTGCAGCAGGGAGACGTAGGTGATCATGCCAGCCACCAGAAGGACGGTGGACCAGGAAACGCCGCCGATGAAGGTGCGGTGCTCCTTGATGTTGACCAGCGCCAGCAGCAGGCCGGCGGAAAGGGCAACAAAGCCAATCGGCATCCGGAAGCCCAAGGTGCAGACGAGCATGACAGCGATCAGCAGGAGCGTCAGGATCTGCTGGCCATGAGGCCGCGTGGTGCGGGGAGTTTCCAGATCCACGTTCTGGACCCCTGCGCCGTCCTTCAGCTTTCCGAAGACGGCGAACAAAGCCAGGGAGAGTGCCGAGAGAAGCAGGTTGATGGCGAAGCTCGCCGCGAAGAGTCCGCCCTGGGAAATGGGGAAGCCGTTGTCGTGTGCGATGTTGTGGACCAGGACGCCGGCAACCGAGAGTGGCGAGAATCCACCGGCGTGTGCGCCATTGATGACGAAGGCACCCATGAGGACGGGGTGGATGCGTGACTCGTAAGCGAACCCCATGGCGGCAGGCGCCAGAAGTGCGACGGCGGCTGGCGAGAACGTGCCCAGCGAGGTCAGCGCGGCAGCGATAAGGAAGAAGACCCATGGCAGCAGCATCGTCTTGCCCCTGACGAGGCGCGCACAGTTCTGCACGATGATATCGATGGTTCCATTGCGGTTTGCCATGCTGAAGAAGTACGTCACGCCGATGATCGTCAGGACGATGCTGGCCGGGAAGTCCTCCAGGATCTCCTTATCGGACATTCCCAGCATGAAATACCCGACGCCGAACGAGGCTACCAGCCCCATCACACCGATGTTCAGTGGCCACTTGGTAGCGACAACGAACATGAGGACGAGGATGACCAAGGGAATGATCTGCGTAGCGGTCAGGGTCTGCTCCGTTCCCGAGGTGGCCGCCGGGTTGAAAATGGCGCCTCCGAACATCAGAGCGGCCAGACCCAGGACAGCAATCACGGCTGCTGTTATCAGCAGGATACGGCGACTGCGGTTAGGACGTTTGGAACCAGCCTCCTGAACATCATCCACTGATGTGGAGGCGGCTTGGTAATCGGTCTTAGTCATGATCTTTTACTCCTCGTTGAGTGGGCTGATGTCACTGAGCGGCTGATGCGAAGGAAGGCTCGACGGCGCTGCCGAGGAGTTCCGGGAGATGCAGGGTGGTGGTGGCGATGGTGCGTGCCGTACGGTCCACCCCGACCAACAGGGACCCGTTGCGTTCTTCGCTCCAGGTCTCGATCACGCCCGCAGGAGTACGAAGCCGCAGGATGGATCGCGGTTCACTGCCCGTGATGCTGTTGAGGACAGTTCCTGGGGTACTTGCTGCAAGCGTCAGGGCGATGCTTCCGGTAATTGCCAGGGCCGGGTGGGGCTTGCCCATGGAGAGCATCATGACGTTGACGTCGGCAGTGTCGCCTGTGCCCGTGTCCCCTGGGCCGGGGGCTCCGACTATTGCGAGCTTGGGGATAGCGCGGGCAGCGTCCTTGACTGTTGAGGCCAGGCCCATTCGGACGGCAGCCTGCCGCCGGATCTGGTCCAGGGTGTCCAACTGCAGCTTCACTCCGGCCTGCCAACTTTCGAAGCGGGCGGTGTCCAGGCCCAACTCCTCGGCCTTGACGATCACAACCGGGGCTCCGGCGTCGACCATTGAAACTGTCCAGCGCGTCCCGCCGGCGCTTATCGTGTCCGTTGCTTCACCGGTGGGAAGCAACTTCCCGGTCGTCTTTCCGGCGGGATCCTTGAAGCCCAGGCCCACCCGGTAGCCGGGAAATACGACGCCGGGCATCTGAGCATCCGGGACGATCGGCAGGGCGCCCTCTGGGGTGGCAACGCGCTGGATGATGATCTGGCCGGTATTGGTGTTGCGCGTGACGATCCGGGTGTTGTCGCCGCTGGGCGTGACCCAGCCCTTCTCGATCGCGTACAGTCCAACAACCGCGGAGCAGTTTCCGCAGTTACTCCCCCAGTCCACGGCCGCTTCCTCGATGCCGACCTGAGCGAAGGTGAACTCGACGTCGACATCCGGGTCGGAGGGACGGCGCAGAATCATGGCTTTGCTAGTGGTGGAGGTTGATCCTCCGACGCCGTCAATCTGGCGGTGGTCCGGGCTTCCGAAAAGCCGGGGCAGCAAAGAGTCCAGGTCCTTGTGGGTTTCGTCCAGGTGTTCACCTTCGAAGACCCAGCACTTGCTGGTGCCTCCACGCATCCATTCCGCTTCAATCTTCATGGCAATCCGTCCATCTCCTCTGCCGCGCTGGGTTTCAGGGGCCTATTAGAAGAATGATTCGGATCACAAATGAAGACAATGTTGGATATTTGATGGGGTGTGTAGAGACGCTTCATTCATTGAGCTTCAGGCTGCTTCTTGCTGTGTGCCTTCTGTTTATTGGTTGTCTTCTGGGCAAAAGCTACGGGAAATCACGCAGGATTGCATAGAATGAACCAAAATCAGAGGAGAGTTAACTGATGCTTAATGATCATGGCCAGGAATTATTCGACATTCGACGGTTGGCTCTGCTGGTTGAGGTGGTGGAGCAGGGATCCATCACTGCTGCGGCCGATCTGATGCTGTACACGCCATCGGCGGTTTCCCAACAACTGAGGAAGCTTGAACAGGAAGTAGGGCAGCCGCTTCTTACCCGCCGTTCCCGTGGTGTGGTGCCGACAGAAGCCGGTCAGGTGCTTGCCGGGCACGCCCGGAAGATGGTGGGACAGATGCGCGCCGCCCGGAACGATCTGGACCAAATCGCCGGACTCCGCCGCGGATCCCTGACCGTCGGCACGTTTCCCACCCTCGCCGGATCGTTCTTACCGCTCGTGATCCGCGCCTTCAAAAAGCGATACCCGGCCATCAGCCTGTCTGTCCGCAGCGCGCGTTTTGAGGAACTGGTCTCGGACCTCGAATCCGGGGAGACCGGCCTATGCCTGCTGTGGGACTACCCTTGGAATCGCTTCCATGACGACGCCATCCGGACAACCGAGGTGTTCCAGGAAAGCACGGTAATCCTCGTCGCCAAAGGCCACCACCTCACCGACCTCGATGAAGTAAAGATGGAGGATCTGAAAAAGGAATCCTGGATCGTCCGCGCGGATGCTCATCCTGTGGTGGAAGTTCTTAAGCGCTCCGCCAACGAGGCGGGCTTCGAGCCGACGATCGGTTTCCTGGCCAACGACTACCAGGAAGCGCAGGCCATGGTCAGCGTCGGAATGGGCGTCGCAATGGTGCCCAAAACCGCCGTCGCACTCCAGCACCCCGACGTCCGGGTGCTGAGCCTCGGCGCTGCTGCCCCGCTACGCCGGGTACTCCTGGCCCAACGTCAGGACAAGGTCTACGCGCCGGCCGAGATCGCTTTCCACACCACGCTGTTGGAGATCGCCCGGGAGCATGTTGGGGATTACCTCTAGGGCTCTTCCACCAACTGCGATTCATCAAAGAGGCTGGTCAGGCCAAGGACAGGAAGAGCTTTTCCAGGTCTTTCCTGTCCATGCTTGCGTCCTTCTGGGCAATGCACTGCTCCAGACCCGTGGCAATGATGGCGAACCCTGCCCGGTCGAGGGCTTTGGACACGGCGGCGAGCTGGGTGACGACATCCCTGCAGTCCCGCCCCTCCTCCAGCATGCGGGTGACAGCGGCGAGCTGACCCTGGGCGCGCTTGAGCCGATTGATCACCGGCGTGAGTTCTGAGGGGTTGAGTTCCAAGGGTTTCTCCAATACGTGAGGGACTCCAACAATCGTATACCCCCTAGGGTGTTTTGCATACCCGTGGGGGTATAGGCAATACTGGGTGGGGTATCCATTAGACGACGTTTTGAGAGGCCAGCAATGACTTCCCCCTCCACAGCCCGGGCCGTTATCGCCCTTGCTCCAGAAACCCTGCGCACCTGGATCGAGCAGCACCAGGACCTCTTCGTGATTGACGTGCGCTCCGCTGCTGAGTTCGAATCCATGCACATCCGCGGCTCCTACAACGTGCCGCTGCCGCTGCTCGCCGAGCACGCCGACGAACTCGCCGCCCGTCTCGGATCCCGCGTGGTGCTGGTCTGCCAGTCCGAAGCCCGCGCAGAACAGGCGCGACAGCGCCTCGGCAAGTCCGGCGTCGAGGGAGCCTACGTGCTGACGGGCGGGGCGCCCGGCTTCGCTGCCGCTGGTGGGGATGTCGTCAAGGGCAAGAACCGCTGGGATCTGGAGCGCCAGGTCCGCCTCGCTGCAGGCTCCTTGGTGGTCCTGGGCCTGGTCGGGGGCAAGTTCATCTCCCCGAAGATCCGCATGCTCGCCGGCGCCATTGGAACCGGGTTGACATTCTCGGCTACGACTAATACCTGTGCCATGGGCAAAGCCCTCTCGGCCATGCCGTGGAACAAGGCCGCCACGGAGCCCACCCGCGAAAGCGCCATCCTGCAGCTTCCCCTGCAGGCCGCCGAGGGCGCCGCGGCATGATTCCGGCCCTGGCTCTGGGGCTGGTCGTCGGCATCGTCCTGGGTGTTGTGGGCGGCGGCGGGTCCATCATCGCCGTGCCAGCCCTGGTGTACGGGGTGGGCATGACCCCGGCGCAGGCGGTTCCGACGTCGCTGCTGGTGGTGGGTGTATCCTCGCTGGCTGCCCTGATGCCCAGGGGCCGGGATGGCTTGAACTGGCCTGTGATCGCACTCGTAGGGGCTGCCGGCATTCCGGCAGCCTGGGCCGGCGCGTCCTTGGGCAGGCTGCTGGACCCGAACATCCTGATGCTGGCATTTGCCGTGATTATGGTGGCAGCAGGGATCAGGATGTTCATGAAGACCCGCGAAACCGAGGGATCCTGCAGCACGGGGCCACGCCGGATGCTCCGGACCTGCGCCCCGAAGGCCGTGGGAGTGGGCCTGCTCGTCGGGTTCCTCACAGGACTGCTCGGAGTGGGCGGCGGCTTCCTCATCGCCCCCGCGCTGACCATCTTCCTGGGCCTGCGCATGAAACAGGCCGTCGGAACTTCGTTGGCGATCATCGTGATCAACTCCGCAGCAGGGTTCAGCGCCCACGCCGCCGGATACACCATCGAGTGGACCACCACCCTGGCTTTCGCAGCCCCGGCCATCCTGGGATCCGTCGTCGCGGGCCGCCTGGCGCGGCGCCTGAAAGACAGGCACATCCGCATCTCATTCGCGGTACTCATCTTCGCCGTCGCGGCGTGGGTCACCGCCGGCACTTTCACCGCCTGGACCAGCGCCGCCCCCACCTATGGGGCCGCGGCAGAACGGCACCCGGACATCACCTAACACCTACTCGACGAAGGAGAGCACCAAATGCTTATCGAGCGCATTTACGATGAAGACCTCGCCCAGGCCAGCTACCTGATCGGCTGCCAGGCCAATGGCACCGCCGTTGTTGTGGACGGCCGCCGCGACATCGCGGTCTACCAGGAACTGGCTGAGAAGAACGGCATGAAGATCGTGGCCGTCACCGAAACCCACGTCCACGCCGACTACCTGTCCGGCACCCGCGAACTGGCCGCGGCCACAGGGGCGAAAATCTACGTCTCGGGCGAAGGTGGCCCGGACTGGCAATACGAATTCGACGGCGAACGCCTCTACGACGGCGACAAGATCACCATCGGCAACATCAGCATCCAAGCTGTGCACACCCCCGGCCACACCCCCGAGCACCTGTCTTTCCTCGTGACCGACGGCGCGTTCAGCGACCAGCCCGGTTACCTGCTCTCGGGTGACTTCGTCTTCTCCGGGGACCTTGGCCGACCGGACCTGCTGGACGAGGCTGCCGGCGGCATCAACACCCGCTTCGAAGGTGCCAAGCAGCTCTTCGCGAGCCTGCGGGACAAGTTCCTTACCCTGCCGGACTACGTCCAGGTCCACCCCGGACACGGTGCGGGCAGTGCCTGCGGCAAGGCCCTCGGTGCCATCCCTTCCTCCACGGTTGGCTATGAGAGGCTCTACTCCTGGTGGGGCCCCTACCTTGCCGCCAACGACGAGCGGGGTTTCATCGACGAACTCCTTGACGGCCAGCCCGACGCCCACGCCTACTTCGGACGGATGAAGCGGGAAAACCGCGAAGGACCTGCCGTCATGGGCGAACGCACCCCGCTGCCCGAGCTCGCCGTCAGCGTCGTTGCTGCGGGTCTGGCAGAAGACACCCTGACCTTCATCGACACACGCGCCAACAGCGAGGTCCACCAAGGCACGGTAACCCGCTCCCTGAACATACCGGCAGGCAAATCCGTCGCCAGCTACGGCGCCTGGGTAGTTAACCCTGAGACGGACAAGAACCCGCTGGTGCTGCTGGCACCGGATCGGGACGCTGCACAGGACATGTGGGACCACCTGGTCCGTGTCGGCATCGACAACGTTGCCGGCTACGTCACCAGCGTCGAAAGCCTACCCACCTTCACGCCGAAGCTCATCCAGCCCCCGGAACTCGACGGATTTGACGCCGTCATGGTGCTGGATGTCCGCAACAAGACCGAGCACGCGGCTGGGCATGTCCCCGGCTCGCACCAGCTCAGCGGCGGGCGCCTCATGTGGCACCTTGACGAAATCCCGGCCGAGGGCGCCATCGTCACCTACTGCCAGAGCGGGGTCCGGAACTCCGTGGCAGCCAGCGCGCTGCGGCGGGCCGGGTACAACGTCGTCGAACTCGAGGGCAGCTACGCAGCCTGGACCGCCCAGCAGAACTCAGTCGCCACGGCCTACCAGCCATAACCCCCTCCAAGTCCGCTCGGGCCGGTCGCCCCTCCGGCCCGAGCACCTCTTGGAAGTGCTGGGGCAACCGTAGTTCTCGTAGCTATGTCTCGCATCACCTAGACCACTGGAACGGATATCCTTTGTTATGCCCATCCCGGACCGACCGTCGTCGAACATCCCCGGAGACTCTGGAGACATATCCGGAGACCTTCACGACAAGCTCACTATCCCAGAACGATACGTAGCGCCCCGGAGTCAAAAGGTCCTCTATGTCATCGCGGTTATCCTTGCGGTGGTTGGCGCGGGAACCTTCTTCCTCATCCTCGCCGAAGTAAAGCAAAAAATTGATCTGGCCACAGTGGATGAAACAGTCAGCACGTGGTTCGTGAGCCAACGCTCGCCGACGGCGACGACGATCATGGCTGTCCTCGCCACGATTTTCGGCCCAATAGTCATGCCCATCATCGTGGCGGTCGTGACGGGGATCTGGATATTAAGAGCGCGAAAGCTCTGGCGACCTCTCTTGCTGGCCGGCGCCATGCTCACAGGAGTGATCCTCGCCCAAGTCATTACGCGTTTGGTCGAACGGCCAAGACCGCCCATGGATCTCATGGTGCTCGGCGCCGACAGCACCTACTCTTTTCCGTCGGGCCACGTACTCGGCGCCTCCGACTTCCTCCTCGTCGGAGCGTTCCTCGTCTTTTCCCGCCGCCGCAAGATAGGTGCTGTCATTGCCGGCTTCAGTGCCGCCGTCGCAGGGATCGCCACCCAAGCCATCAGCAGGCTTTACCTCGGCTACCACTGGCTCACGGATGTCCTCGCTTCCGTCTCTTTGTCACTCATAGTGCTGGCCGCAGTGATTGCCTTGGATACGTGGCGCACCACCAAGGCCCTGCCCGGACCAGAGGAGATGGCTGTGAAAAAGCGCGGCTGACGCATGACACACTACTCCGCCCGGTGCTCATAGACTTCAGAACACGTTCTGAGTTAGTGTTTGTACATGAGCGCAGCAACTCGATCACGAAAGACTGTCCAGTCTTCCAAGACCCCACTGCCAGTCCAGCCTTTCAAGACCCGGACGTCGTTCCAGTCGTCTGAACTGAGCCGCTCCTCCGCAGATGTTTTTGCAGCAGCCGCAGACCACCCCGTCCGGGTAACCCGCCGTGACGGCGAGGCTCTCGTTCTTATGTCCGAGAGCGCCGATGCGGCACGCATTTCACTGCTTGAACTGGCAGCCCAGCTGGTTGCAGTCTCAACAAGCACGGAGGGAACGCTTGCCGCCCGCATGAGCGATCGCTTCCCATGGATGCTTGCTCTGAGTCCAGCTGACCGAGAGGCTTGTGCCGATGATGTCCTGGCTGCAGCTAGAGCGTCCTTCGCTACCAATCAGCCCCATCTGGCCATTACAGAACTGACCTCATGGCGTGAGACTGCCACGGCGATCGCAGCCGGCCTCGGCAAGGAACCTTTGGAGTGGCTCGACGAATCGGAAGCCGTCGAGCGTCCCTAGTACATGGCGAAGAGGGAAAAGAGCCGCAGTGATTGCCTTGGACACGTGGCGCACCACCACGACATGTTGATGACACGGGACGAATAAAATGAAGCCATGGTGACTTTCGTTCCGTGGTTCAAAGGGTGAAGAGCGCTGGCGGTCGTTTGCTCGCCGGGCTCGCGCTCGAACGGTCCGGGAACCAGCCCCTGCACCGGCAGTTGTATTCGCAGCTGCGCACGCAAATCCTGGCCGGATCGCTGCCGAACGGGACGCGTTTACCCTCAACCCGCACGCTCGTTTCCGAGCTGGGTGTATCTCGGATCACTGTAGTTACCGCTTTCGAGCAGCTCACCGCCGAAGGCTTTCTGCGCTCCCGGGCAGGAGATGGCACCTATGTCGACACGCTGTGGAGCGACAACACTCCGCCGCAGCCCACATCCCGCCCGCCGTTGTCCGAACGCGGCGCCGCCACGTCCTCCCGCGGCACGGACCTTTTCAGTGAGGCACCACGTGCATGGTCCCCGGACGCGACCGAATCATTCCTGCCGAGCCAGATCGCGTCCTCGGCTTTTCCTGCATCAACCTGGAAGCGCCTGCTGGGCCGTCACGCCGGCCGCACCGATCAATCCTTCATCGGGTACAGCGATCCCAACGGCTACCGTCCGCTTCGGGAAGCAATCGCCGATTACGTCAACGACACCAAAGGCCTGGACTGCACCGCAGACCAGATCGTGATCACCTCGGGCGCACAACAAGCATTCAACATCCTGGCTGTCCTCCTGCTGGATGCAGATGACCCAGTCATCGTCGAGGACCCAGGACACATCGCCGGCAGACTCGCCTTCCAGTCCCAAGGCTGCCTCATCCAAGGAGTCCCCGTCGACGACGAAGGGGCAGTCCTCCCGGATGATCGAGGGGACGCGCCTGCGGCCCGCCTGGCCCTCCTGACTCCGGCTCGCCAACACCCACTCGGCACCGCCATGAGCCCAGCGCGGCGCTCAGACTGGATCACCTGGGCCCAACAAAACGACAGCTGGATCGTCGAAGACGACTGCGACAGCGAGCTGCGGTACCGCGGGAAACTCCTGCCCACACTTTTCGGCCTGGACCTGAGCAGGCACGTGATCACCGTCGGCTCATTCAGCAAAGTCCTCGCCCCCTCCATCCGCCTCGGATATTGCGTCCTGCCCGAGGATCTGGTCCAACCCTTTGCGTCCGTGTCCTCGGTCATCGGTCGCGCACCCGCCGTGTTACTCCAGGCCGCTCTCGCGGACTTCCTGACAGAAGGACACATGCACGCCCACCTGCGCCGCACCCGTCGGCTGTACTCAGCGCGCCAGGATGCCCTGCTCAACGCGATTCAACACCAGCTCAGCCACAGAATCGTACCCGCCCAGGTCGACGCCGGCCTGCACGTCATGGGCTGGCTCCAGGAACAACTGGACGACATCGACGTGGCGAGGGGGCTCGCCGCCAGCGGCGTATACACCTACCCCCTGAGCGAGTACCGGCTCACCCACCAGCTTCCTCCGGCACTGCTGATCGGATTTGCCGGAACCGCCGAAGAGCACATGCCCGCCGCCGTCGGCAGGATGGCCACAGCCTGGGACCGATGGGCCGACAGCAAACACCCCTGAATGGACTTAAGCGCCAAGCGCTTAATGGCTATTTTGTGATGTCCATTACCGGCGTACAACTAATGAGTGGCAGCAGCCACCACCTTTGATACGCCTCCCAGGAGCCCACCGATGCCCCCAGCAGATGCCCGATTCCGGGCCCTCCTCAGTCCGCGCCTGAACAACGCGGAAATCGAATCCCTTCCCCGCCTGACCGATGAGCTGGCCCGCACCCTGATCCAACGGATCGACGCGGCGCCCCTGTTCGCCCATGCATACGCTCTCCTGGGCAACCTCACCTACGGCGCGTACGGGCCCCATGACGTGCTCGACTTCGCACACCGCCACGGCCTCGCCGGCGTCTGCATCCATCTCCTCGACGGGGAGGACCGAAGCCTGAGCAGGATGAACGAGGACCAGCTGCGCGGATTCGCCGAGCGGGCACGCCACCTGGGCCTGAGCATCCACCTCGAGATCAGCACAACACTTCGCGCGGACGTGGACGAGGCGGTCCGCATCGCGGAACTCCTCGGCGTCCGGCACATCCGCGTCTACTCACGTTTCGCCGGCACCCTCACGCAGGTCATGAACCTCATCGAGCAGGACCTGCAGCGGCTGGCAGCCACCGCTGATGAGCACGACCTGCACTTCTCGTTCGAACAGCACGAAGAGCTGCGCTCAAGCGAGATCGCCGAGCTCTTGAACCGCCTCGCCCATCCACGGCTCCACGCCATGTTCGATTTCGGAAACATGATCAATGCCTGCGAACGTCCCATGGACGCCCTCTCCACCCTCGCCCCGCACATCCTGCAGGCACACCTGAAAGGCGTACAAGTCCTCCCCGAAGGGGACGGCTTCGGCCACCGCGGCGTACTGCAGGGAAGCCCCGACGACGACCTCCCCGGCGCGCGGATGCTCTTCGAACTCCTGATGCTTGGCGAAACCGAGCCCCAGGTCATCGCCCTGGCCCTTGAACAGGAAAACCTCTACTACGCCCCCGCCTTCCGCCACGCCAATGAGGGCACGAACCCATACATCCCCTACCGCGACCTGAGCACGACGGGCATCCCCTCAGGCTGGACCCAGGAAGAGCTTTTGGCCGCAGAACCCGGCTGGGCCGACCACCAGGTCAACTACGTGAAAGACCTCCTCAAGTCCCTGCGCGACATCGCCGTCGCACAGCTCCACACCACAAACTCCCTGGCAGGTGCACAATGACCACGATGACCAAAACCGCCACGAAATCCGCGAAAGCCCTCAACGCGAGCAAATGGATCCGCTTCGCGCTTCTCGTCATGGCTGGCGGCACGACCTACAAGCTCGCAAACCTTAAAGACGCCTTCTACGTTCCCATGCAGGAGGCCATGAGCCTCAGCCATACAGAGATCGGCACACTGCTAAGCGTCAACTCGATCGTAGCCACAGCACTCTTCGTCGTCGGCGGCTTCCTCGCCGACCGGATCTCCACGCGAATCCTCATCCCCGCCGGCCTGATCGGCACCGGCGCGCTGGGCCTGTTCCTGAGCACCTTCCCGGGCTTCAACACCTTGCTGCTGGTCTTCGCCCTGCTCGCCATATGCTCAGACTGCCTGGTCTGGCCCGCCCTGCTAAAGAGCATCCGCCAGCTCGGCGGGTCCAAAGAACAGGGACGGCTATTCGGCCTCCTCGAAGGCGGCCGCGGCGTCGTCGATACCGCCGTGGCATTCTCGGCACTGGGAGTCTTCGTCCTGATGGGTTCCGGTTCCGGTGGATTCCGTGCGGCCATCGCCTTCTACGCCATCATCGACATCGCCGTCGGCGTCCTGCTGTTCCTGCTGCTGCGCAACAAAACAATCCAACAAACCAACGACCAACCCGCACCGGCCAAGCAGAAGGCAGGACTGGCCGAAATTTGGCGGGCAGCGAAGCAGCCGCAGCTGTGGTGGGTGAGCTTCACCGTGTTCATGGTCTACGTGGTTTACTGCGGTCTCACCTACTTCATCCCCTACCTGACCTACGTCTACGGACTGCCCGTCGCGCTCGTCGGCGCCTACGGCATCATCAACCAGTACGGACTGAAAATCCTCGGCGGTCCCATCGGCGGACTGCTCGCTGACAAAGTCTTCAAAAGTGCAAGCCGGTACATCCGGCTCGCGTTCCTGTGCCTCATCCCGGTCCTGGCCGTGCTGCTGCTACTCCCCGCCGACCCAGGCACCCAGATCCCGGCCATGATCGTCACCCTTCTGTTCTCGCTCATCGTCTTCACCATGCGCGGTGTGTTCTGGGCACCCATGGACGAAGTCGGAATCCCCGAGGAAACCAGCGGCACCGCCTTCGGGATCGCCTGCCTTGTCGGCTATGCGCCCGGGATGTTCGCATTCATGGTCTACGGCTCAATCCTCGACGCCAACCCGGGCGCCAGCGGATACCACATCGTGTTCATCGTGCTCGCGGCCCTCGCGCTCGTGGGAACACTCGTAGCCAGCGGGCTCACCCGCGCCGCCCAAACCCGAAAGGCCGCAATCAACATCTAACCTGGCCGCCGGAGCCAACCGGCCCCCGTCCTCGCCATGGCTAAGGCCCGTACCGAAGAGGTACGGGCCTTAGCGGCAACAACACCAGTTTGTGGGCGTGGGCTGGTTCTGAAGTTAGGACCTATTTGGCGATCCGACCCACAATCCCGCGGGCCACCAACCTGTCTACTCCGGGAAGATGCGTTGCCCTGATGATCCATCGACGCAGGAGGCGTTGTGTCCGGTTTTTGGGCAGGAATGATGTCGCTGCGCGCCTCCCGGCTGCCTGGGCCTCGCGAACGACGGGTCGCCAGCGTCGCTCGAATTCGCTGAGGGCCGCACTGATTCCCTCGGGTGAAGTCACGGGTCCGAGGACGTCGCCCAGGAGCGCAGCCCCCGCGATCGCGAGTGAGCCACCCTGACCGGCGAGGAGCGACACTGCGCCGCACGCGTCCCCAAGAAGAACTGTCCGTCCTTTTTGCCAGCCCGGCATGATGATCTGCGCCACGACATCGTCGTACGGATGTTCAGGGCACAGTTGCAGCACACGGTCGACCGCGTCGCTGAGTCCTGCGAATTCTTGGCGCAGCCGATCCCGCGCACTCCCGGATCCCACGAAGCCCGCCGGGTCTGCGGTATCACGGTAGACCATCAATGTCGCCACTTCGTCCGAGCGCAGATTGTAGAGCCCGGCCATCCTGTCTATGGTGTCGCTAAGGACGAACCGGTTCCGGAAGCGGTTATTCAGGAAAGGCTCGGTCACGATGAACGCGGCGGCACGCATGCCGAGAGGGCGCAGGTACTCTTCTTCGGGCCCGAACACCTGGGCACGCACGCTGGAATGGATCCCGTCCGCGCCGATGAGGACGTCGGCACTGACTGCGCCGCCCGGGGAAGCATCCATTGCGACCCGCACGCCACCGCCATCGCTCCACACTTGGGTAACCGGCGCCCCGTAGCGGATCCGGACCAAGCCGCCGTCGACGTCGTCGAGGGCAGCGAGTGCCACCCGCTCCATGTCAGGGCGCAGCAGGCTCAAGACTTTCCCGCCGGCAAGTCTGGCGAACCGGTCGTAGTCGAGGCTGGATGTGGGGCGACCTGTTGCATCGACGTACTCGGCGGCCTCGACGTGGTAGGCCACGTCTGCGAGCCTCGGGTAGAGGCCGATCCGCTCTGCCGCTTCTACCCCTGGGCCAAAGAAGTCCATCATGTACCCATCGCGGCGCGGAGCCGAGGATTTCTCGAGGAGTTCAACGTCCCAGCCAGCCAAACCGAGCTGGCGGGCAGCGACGAGCCCCGCAATGCCCGCCCCGACAACCACGGCTTTCATGTTTACCTCGAATGATCAGCTCAGCCGGGCCAAAGGTCACCCAGCAGGAGCTCCAATGTCCCTGATCGCTTATTCTTGGCCGTTCCCCCGGTCGCTGTCCAGAGCGAAAGATTCGGATTGGTCTCCAGCTGTGCTCTGCGGGCGAGGCGTGTGACGGTCTCGCAAAGGTGGCTCCTGGTAATCGCTGATAAAATGGCGGGCGCACCGTCGTCGCGCGGTGTTATGAACTGGGTTTCATTCGCATCCTGCGCAGGGCGGCTACCGCGAACACCCCGGCGAGCGGCAAGGCGACGACGACGGCGCTCAGCCACGCGCCTGTGCCCTGCCAGCCTTGGACGGCGGCGTTGAGGGCTTGGACGCCGGTCGCCGCGGCGGCGAGCAGGAAGGCCGCGGCTGCGAGCGCCGGCGCGAGGCCTGCCGGGAGTACGGCTTCGCGGGGCAGGAGTCGCCATACGAGCAGGAGGACAAGGCCCAGCACCCCGAGGACTACGCGGTATTCGACGACCTCGCCCCAGTGATGCTCGGCGGCGGCCTGGGCGCAGTCGAGCCCGGGGTAAGGCGCCTGCAGGACCGCACATCTGGCGGCCGTGTAGGCGACACCGGGCAGGTCGCCGGCTACGAAGCCCGCACCCCAGATCCGGCCGAACAGCTCCGATATGGCGCCGCTGACCCCGACGGCGATTGCGCCAATGGCCGCGAGGCCAACCACGGGGCGCAGGAACGCGCGCAGGGGCAGCCGGGCGACGTCGTGAAGTGACGGGCGCAGGACTGGCGTCACAGTGTCGACTGGGCCGAAGCGGTGGACAGCTTCGCGCTCGGCGTCCTCCGGGCTCATGCCCTGCCCGCGGAGCCGGGCGGCGCATTCGCGCAAATGCGCCTCTGTCTCGGCGAGGAGCCGGCGCCCGGCGGCGGGATCACCGTCCCGCGCGGCGATGAAGAGCTCGTCAAGGTAAGCGTCGATGGGCCCCCCTTCAGTCCCGGCGCCGTTCTCCGCGCTCACGACGCCGCTCCAAGAACACCGCGGACTGCCGCGGAGAAGCCTTTCCATTCCTCCACCATGCGGGCTAGTTCGGCGTGCCCGGCCTCGGTGAGCGCATAGACGCGCCGGCGGCCGCCGGGGTCATCTGCCCAACGGCTCGCGACGCACCTCGCCGCCTCGAGCTTGTGCAGTGCGGGATAGACCGAACCCTCCTGGAGCTCGATCCGCGCGCCGCTGCGCTCATGAATGCGTGCGATCAGCGCGTAGCCGTGTGCCTCGCCCGCACCGAGCGAGCTGAGCAGAAGAAGGTCAAGCTGTCCGTTCACTGAACTACGTCCCATACCTAGGCAGTCTAGGTATGGGACGTAGTGCTGGCAAGAGCACCCGCATTCCTATCGAAGTCAGCATCGCGTTCTATCAGTTTTGGGTGTTTCAAGATTTTCCAAGATTCTCGTTACAGTTTGTTGGCTGCCGGACATTAACAGGGCATGAGGAACGAGCATCAACAATTCCTTCGGCCAAACGATTTACTACACCACCGTCGACGGTGACTCTTTCGACAGCCTCGGCTACAAATTCCGGTGCACCACCGACCAGTTGCTCCGGTGGAACACAACCCTTACGACAGATCGGCCCATCCCCGCAGGGACCAGGGTAAGACTCATGCCCGGCGAAGTCGCAATCGAGGGCGCCCATGGCACATTCACCACCGACGCCGAAGGCGTCCCCCTGACCTACACCACCGCTCCAGGGGATACTGAGCGGCAGATCGCTTTCCGCTTCGGCGTGCCTGAAATCGCGGATCTGGAATCGGCGAACCGCCCGCTCACCGGCACCGACCGTGTCTGGTACGCCTTCTCAGACCTGCCCTCCGGAGAGTTGGCCCCAGGCCAGACAATCAGCCTCAACCTGACCAAGCCCATCCACAAATGACCCCGCAAGCTACGCCGGCGAAGCCTTCTCAATAGCAGAAGGGGGGCAAGTTGAGCGTCGAACAACCAGGTTTGCCGGGCAGACGATTTGCTGGTCGGTTAACTCCCCTTTGATCAGGCTTAGCGAGAGACGGCCGGCAAGTACGCCTTGCTCAAACGGTGTTTGATGGACGGTTGTGAGGTCCATCGTTTCTGCCATCGGGTGGTCGTCGATCCCGATGATTGACATATCCTGGGGGACGCGAAGGCCAGATCGCCGCAGGCTTTGAAGAGCGCCGTAGGCAACTTCGTCAGAAAAGGCAAATACTGCGGTGGGCAGGCGAGACAGGGTCAGAATTTTGTCCATGCCCTGGGAGCCGCCATCAAGGCCCCATGGAACGGAAACCACGAGTTCCTCATGAGCGTCAAAACCTGCCGCGGCGAGTGCACTCCGGTATCCTCGCTCGCGGCCAACATCGGCGGAGTATTGTTTGCCTTCCGGGTCAACACTGCTGATCATCGCGATCCGCCGATGTCCCAGCCCCAGCAGATGATTGACGGCGTGTCGCGCCGCCAACTCCTCATCGATCCCGACCGAAGGACGCCCAGGCGTAATGCTTCCCGCCACAATGGCGTGAACCCCCATGGCGTCAAGACGCTCCCACTCCTCCTCTGTGATGGGGAAGGCAATATTGATGATGGCATCTACTTTTCGACGCGCCGGGAGTTCCTCGAAAAACCGGCGCCTGTCTTCGGAGCTATCGAGAGGGTAGAGGAGCACGTCGATACCGGCGGCCGTTAGTTCTGCAGCTACGCCGGCGATGACAGCCGAGTAGAACCACTCGTTGATCATGGGAGTGATAAGCCCAACGCGTCCGGTTCGCCCGCCGGCGAGCTTCGAGGCTTCGGGTGAGACGACGTAGCCAAGTTGTTCGGACAGTTGCTGGATCTTGAGGCGGGTGCGTTCGGACACGCCTTTGCCCCCTGCCAGGGCGCGCGAGACCGCGCTTACCGAAACGCCCGCCTCCCGGGCTACGTCCACCATGTTCACTGAATGTCGATCCCCATTGGCCATTCTTCAATAGTACCGGATTGAACGCATACGTTTGCGTAAATTTTGCTCAAAAACGAAGCGTGTTCACTTGAACGTGAAGGCCAGCAACTCCTGGTCGTAGAAGTTAACGCTTGACCCTGCCGATCTGAGCACCTATCTTTAACTCAAACGTTTGCGTAAGAGACTCAAGTCACAGCTGACGAGTCGCGTCGACGAATCGCTTCGACCAATCCCGCCCGTCGAAAACCGGCAATGATGCCCGGAAAGCAGAACAGGAAGCACCCTCTCTTGAGCACCAAAACCCCAACCATGCATGCCGACGTCGAGGAAGTGTCGGGTGCAGACTGGTGGCGGCAAGCCGCCGTGTACCAGATCTATCCGCGGAGCTTCTCTGATTCCAACGGTGACGGCCTGGGCGACGTCAAAGGCATTACGGCCAAGGTCCCGTATTTGAAGTCACTCGGGATTGACGCCGTTTGGTTGAGTCCCTTCTACCCGTCGGCCCTCGCAGACGGCGGCTATGACGTGGACGATTACCGCGACGTGGACCCCAGGCTAGGCAGCTTGGCGGACTTCGATGAGATGACCGTTGCGCTCCACGCCGCGGGCATCAAGCTGATCGTGGACATCGTGCCCAACCACTCCTCTGACCGGCATGAGTGGTTCAAGGAAGCCCTCGCCGGATCCAGGGGCTCCGCCGCCCGGAACCGCTACATCTTCCGTGAAGGCAAGGGCGCGGAGGGCGAGTTGCCGCCGTCGGACTGGGAATCCCTTTTCGGCGGCCCGGCCTGGGAGCGCATTACCGAACCGGACGGCACTGCCGGGCAGTGGTACATGCATCTGTTCGCCAAGGAGCAGCCGGACTTCAACTGGGACAACCGGGAGGTGCGCGAGGACTTCCTCAAGACCTTGCGTTTCTGGGCCGATCGCGGCGTTGACGGTTTTCGCATCGATGTGGCGCATGCCCTGGCCAAGGATCTGACCGAACCGCTGCCGGCAAAGGCTGAACTGGCGGCCGAGAACGAGACGGTGGACGGTAAGCACCCGTTCTGGGACCGGGACGAAGTCCACCAGATCTATGCAGAATGGCGGGCCCTGTTCAACGAGTACACCCCGCCGCGCACCGCCGTCGCCGAAGCCTGGGTGCATGCTGACCGACGCGGCCGTTATGCCAGCCCCGAGGGTCTGGGACAGGCATTCAATTTCGATCTTCTGCAGGCAGCCTTCGACGCCGGACAGTTCAGGGAGATCATCACCCGCAACCTGACCGAATCCGAGATCAGCGGCGCGCCCTCCACCTGGGTGTTTTCCAACCACGACGTCGTCCGGCATGCCACCCGCTATGGGCTGCCCAAGGGTCCCGGGCGCAACGGCCCTGCCCAGGCGTGGCTGATGTCCGGCGGCAACGAACCTGCCCTGGACCGTGAACTGGGCCTGCGACGGGCCAGGGCCGCATCCCTGCTGATGCTTGCCCTGCCAGGATCCGCGTACCTTTACCAGGGCGAGGAACTGGGCCTGCATGAAGTCGTCGAAATATCCGACGCCGACCGTCAGGATCCGACTTTCTTCCGCAACCCGGGCGTCGACGTCGGCCGTGACGGCTGCCGAGTCCCGCTGCCCTGGACCACCGAAGGTATCGCGTTCGGATTCGGCAAAGCCACGGCGCACCTGCCGCAGCCGGAATGGTTCAGCGCCTATGCCGTGGCAACCCAGCAGGACAACCCCGGATCCACGCTTGCCCTTTACCGTGAGGCCTTGCGGCTCCGAGGCAGCCTCCAGACCGAGGAACAACTCAAATGGATCAACCACCGAAATGATGCAGTGCTGCACTTCATCCGACCCAACGGCTGGCAGTCCATAACGAACTTCGGCGTTCAGCCCGTCGCCTTGCCGGCCGGCACCGTCGTCGTCAGCAGCGGTCCCCTTGTGGATCGAAAGCTTCCCGCGGACACCACCGCGTGGATCATCTGAACCCGTTCACCCCCCTCGACCCACCGGCGTCCCTGCCGGGGTTCACTTACGAAGGAGTAATCATGAAAGTAAAGCTGTCCGCCACGGCGGCACTAATAATGGCAGGCGCCCTGGCGCTCTCCGCCTGCGGCGGAAACGCCAACGGCGGGACCACAGCCGGTGGCGGCGACGCCGCAAACAGTTTGGACGGCCGCGGGCCTATCACTTACGTCCAGGGCAAGGACAACAACAACGTAGTCCGCCCCCTGATCGAAAAGTGGAACGCCGCACACCCGAATGAGAAGGTCACGTTCAAGGAGCAGACGGACCAGGCAGACCAGCAGCACGACGACCTGGTCCAGCACTTCCAGGCCAAAGATGCCGGGTATGACGTCATGACCGTCGACCTCGTCTGGACCGCGGAATTCGCTGCCAAGGGGTGGCTGCAGCCGCTCAAGGACAAGATGGCGATCGACACCGCTGGAATGCTCCCTTCCACGGTCAACGGGGCTTCCTATAAGGGAACGCTGTACGCAGCACCGGAATCTTCCGACGGCGGCATCCTGTACTACCGCAAGGACCTGGTCCCCACGCCGCCCAAGACCTGGGACGAAATGATGAGTATGTGCTCCATCGCCAAGGCCAACAACATCGGCTGCTACGCCGGTCAGTTCAGCAAGTACGAGGGCCTGACCGTCAACGCGTCTGAGGCCATCAACTCCGCGGGCGGTTCTGTGCTGGACAAAGATGGCAAGCCCAGCCTGAACACCCCCGAGGCCAAGGCCGGACTTGAGAACCTCGCCAAGGCCTACGCAGATGGCAACATCCCCACGGAAGCCATCACCTTCCAGGAGGAACAGGGACGCCAGGCCTTCCAAGACGGCAAGCTCCTGTTCCACCGCAACTGGCCCTACCTCTACAACCTGGCCACCACCGAAGGCTCCTCCAAGGTGGCGGACAAGCTCGGCATGACCGCACTACCCGGCAAAGATGGTCCCGGCGCATCCTCTCTTGGCGGTCACAATGTCGGAGTAAGCGTCTACTCCAAGAACAAGGCCACCGCAGCTGACTTCCTGAAGTTCATCACCTCGGAGGAATCCCAGAGGTTCTTCGCCACTCAAGGCTCCCTCGCGCCCGTACTCACCAAGCTGTACGAGGACAAGGAACTTGTGGCAAAACTGCCGTACCTGCCGGTCCTGAAGACTTCCATCGAGAACGCCGTTCCCCGCCCAGTAACCCCCTTCTACCCTGCCGTGACCAAGGCCATCCAGGAGAACGCCTACGCAGCCATCAAGGGCGAGAAGCCCGTGGACACTGCGCTGTCAGACATGCAGAAGTCCATCGAATCCGCCTCTGCGGGATCGTAGTTCTGCCATGACAACCCAATTAGGTCCGACGCCGGTCAAGTCACCGGCGTCGGGCGGTACCCCCAGCCATCGCGGCTCCAAGAGCGTAGGTGAGGACAACAAGATCCTCAGTCAAGGCAAGTGGGCTTCCTGGCTCCTGGCCCCCACCGTCATCGCCTTGGGCATCGTCATTGTTTACCCGATCATCAGCGCCATTGTCATGTCCCTCCAGAAGGACGCCGGACTCGATCCCGCCACTGGACTCTTCGCCGCGGGCGGCCCGGCAGGCCTCCTGAACTACGTCAACTGGATCGCCCAGCAGTGTTCAGCCCCGGGCGGCGGAACCGTGGCCTGTCCGGCGGGAACCCTCGGCGGCCAGTTCTGGTCAGCCACTGCAACAACCTTCTTCTTCACCGTTGTCACCGTGGCCCTGGAAACCGTAATGGGCTTCTGGATGGCCATGATCATGGCCCGCACCTTCAAGGGCCGGAGCTTGGTCCGCGCCGCCGTGCTCGTGCCGTGGGCCATTCCTACGGCCGTCACGGCCAAGCTGTGGTTCTTCATCTTCGCCTTCGAAGGCATCGCCAACAAGCTGTTCAACACCACCATCCTGTGGACCGGTAGTGAATGGCCGGCAAAATGGGCGATTATCATCGCCGACGTGTGGAAGACGACGCCGTTCATGGCGCTGCTGATCCTCGCCGGCCTCCAGATGATCCCGGCCGAGGTTTATGAGGCTGCCAAGGTGGACGGTGCCACTGCATGGCAGCGGTTCCGGATGATCACCCTCCCGCTGGTGAAGCCGGCGCTTATGGTGGCCATCCTGTTCCGCACGTTGGACGCATTGCGTATGTTCGACCTCCCGTACATCCTGACCGGCGGCGCGAACAACACCACCACACTGTCCATCCTGGTGATCAACCAGATCAGGCAAGGGTTCAACTCGGCGGCAGCGCTATCGACCATCACGTTCATCATCATCTTCATCGTCGCGTTCATCTTCGTCCGCTTCTTGGGCGCGAATGTCGTCGAACAAAGCGGCGCGACCGGGAAGGGGAAGAAATGAGCACTCTGACAGCCACAACTGCCCTGAGAGCAGAACAGGACAGGGGCCGCAAGATGGCCCAGAACCGTGAGAAGTGGGCCCAGGGGCGCACCTACATCAGCGCCGCAGTCATCCTTATCTGGTGCCTGGCGCCCGCGTACTGGATGGTGGTCACGGCCTTCCGCGATGTCGGCTTCACCTACGACACCTCGATCCTTCCCACCCACGTCACGTTGGATAACTTCAACACTGCCTTCGATACCTCCTTCGGCAACCGGTTCGGTCAGGCACTGCTGAACAGTGTGTTCATCGGCGTGGTGGTCACCGCTGTCTCGTTGCTGATTGGTGTATTCGCCGCCTACGCACTGGCGCGGCTGAACTTCCGATTCAAGTACCTCGTGCTGGGCTTCATTCTGGGAGCCTCCATGTTCCCCGGCGTTGCCCTGATCACCCCGCTCTTCCAGCTTTTTACCAACATTGGCTGGATGGGCACCTACCAGGCGCTGATCATCCCGAACATCTCGTTCGTGCTGCCGCTGACCGTCTACACCATGACCTCCTTCTTCCGCGAAATGCCTTGGGAGCTGGAGGAATCGGCCCGGGTGGATGGCTGCACGCAGGGCCAGGCGTTCCGCAAAGTGATCATGCCTCTCGCGGCACCGGCGATCTTCACCACGGCAATCCTGGCGTTCATCTCCTCCTGGAATGAATTCCTGATCGCCAGCCAGCTCTCGAGCGATGCAACCCAGCCGGTCACGGTGGCCATCGCCAACTTCGCCGGAGCGCAGCCGAACCAGATTCCCTACACCGCCATCATGGCTGCCGGAACCATCGTCACGATTCCGCTGGTGATCCTGGTCCTGGTCTTCCAGCGCAAGATCGTGGCCGGCCTCACCGCGGGCGCAGTCAAGTGACAGGTACGGATTTGAATGCGAACCAGAACGATGGAAGGGTCCGCCGTGAACACCGGCGGACCCGCTCCGGGGAGGACTTCGACATCATCATCGGCTTACTCGGGTTCTGGGCCGTCGTCCTGCTGGTCGTCACCGTCTGGATGGAGGTGACCGAACAGCCGGCCCTCGGCTGGGCATTGGGCCTGCTCGGCGTGCTCCTGGCCCTCTACGGCATGGTGCGGCTTCGCCGGCGTCTGCCCGCAAGGACCGCCACCCGGCGGAACTAGGAGCCTGCACGGCAGAAGGTGTCGGTGTTGAGGACCCGGACTGAGCGGGGCCGCCTCGGAGCAGTGGCAGCATGAGCCGAACACTCACGCCCCTTCCTGCTGCTGGTGCACTGCCGTAAAGTCGGGCCATGAATGCTTCGGCTTCTGGTCCGGATCCAGTCCTCGATCCCACCGCCGGGTTCCGACGCCGCAGCGCCGCGATCGCCTTGCCGGTTGCCTTCGTCTGTCAGCTAGTCTGCAATTCGCTCTACGCCGGGGCATCAACCTCGACCGGCCTCAGCGACACGGGCAGCTCCGCCGGTGGCCTCGAGCTCGCCGCTGCGGCTCCCGGTGCCTTGCTGGCAGCCGTCATGTTCGCTCTCGTCGGATCACTGCTGGCAGTGCTCGGGCTTCCCGTTGCGCTGCGACTGCTTCGTCCGGCTCGTCCGCGACTGTCCTTGTGGGCTGTGGCGCTCATGGTCGCCGGCTACATCAGCTACTTCGGTATCAGCTTCGCCAACCTGGACAGGATCGCCCTGGCCACGGGCGACGTGGATGCGGCCGCCGCCCTGGATGCATCACCCGCCGGAACGTGGGGCCAGCCGTTCTACCTGCTCTTCGCCATCGGCAATATTATTGGCACGCTACTCCTCGGCCTCGCGGTGATCCTGGCCGGCCGCGCCGTCGGGGTGCCGTGGTGGGCTGGCGCGCTCATCATCTGCTGGACCATCGGCCACGTCACCAACATCGTCGTCGGCAACGAGTGGTTCGCCGTGGCCGGTGGCGCGCTTGAGATCGTCGGGCTCACATTCGTTTCCGCGGCGGTGTGGCGGTCGACGAACGCGGACTGGGTTGCGCGGGGCTGAGCCATGCGCTCGCCGACCACTTTGCCGCGTAGGACCGCTGGCAGATTCCCATGCCGCATTATCTTGGCGCTTCGAGCCTCTCTTTGAGCCGCCTGTGGCTCGCTGGGGCACCTCGCTAGGCGAGCTGACGTACGGCGGGCACGAGGGCCTTGCCGAAGCCGTGCCCCTCGAAATCAAGCTCGAACGTCGCTCGGGACCTTTCGCCGTCGTCGAGCGGTTCGACGTCGATGCTCGCGTGAGGGCGGATCGGGCCCTCAACGCCGTGTGCGGCGAACCGACGGGGCGGCTCGATCTCCGTGATCTCTTGGGTAATCGTGCGCTCGTTGGTGGCGATCCGACAGGGTCTGGCGGCCTCTCTTGCTGGCCGGCGCTAGGCTGACCGGCGTGATCCTCGTCCAAGTCATTACGCGTTTGGTCGAACGGCCAAGACCGCCCATGGATCTCATGGTGCTCGGCGCTGACAGCACCTACTCTTTTCCCTCAGGCCATCTACTCGGCACGTCGCAGCCATGAAGGCTCAGCCAATTTGAACCGATGCCGATTCACACAACTCCTAGCATTACCCGAAAGCCGAGACCCCAAAATCGCTGCTAGGTTCTCCCGCGCTTCGGGAATTGGCCGGACACCCACGGCCAACCTCGGCCTCGCCTGGTTGCCTTAGACCAGCCCGCGGTGCTGAACCCCCAGTTGCCGACCGAGGGGAAGGTTGCAGCCCCAAGGGCGCGGTGCACTTGGCGGGACAAGACCTTGGGAATCATGCTCGGTTAGCATGAGGGTGAGCCATTTGAGCTGAGGGAGTGCCATGCGTGCCGCTGACCTGCAGGTTTCTTTACCGGTTATTCATAGGGAGACAACTGCCGTGGAGGCGGGACGGCTCATCGCTGGGGGCGGCATGGTCGGTCTCGTCATTGCCAACGACGCCGGTACACCTGTGGCGATTGTTTCCGCCGTGGACGTACTGCAGCTCATGATTCCGGACTATGTTCTTGATGATCCCTCACTGGCCGGCGTTTTTGATGAGAAGGGCGCCGCAGAACTGTGGGACGTTCTCGATCGACGCACGATCGCCGAGCTGATTGCCGACGACCGGGTCGCCGTGCGCAAGATCCTGACGGTCGACCCCGGAGACACGCTGATCGAAGTCGCAGCCAGGATGGTCGAAGCACGCACTCAGATCGTGCGGGTAAGGGGCCCACGGCATGAGACTCCTATGTTCGTGACACTACCCGCAGTCATGAGCGCGATCCTCCAAGACCGCTCTGACGCGGGACAGGGGAACGGTTCAGCGTGAGCGTACAGATCCTGCTGGCCCTGGCGGTCTTTGTTGGAGCCTATGTCCTGATCGCAACAGAGAAAGTGCCCCGCGTCACGGCTTCCCTGGGCGGCGCGGCCGCCATGATCCTGATCGGCGCGACGGATGATCATGGCATCTTCTTTTCCCAAGACACCGGAATCGACTGGAACGTCGTCTTCCTGCTTCTGGGGATGATGATCATCGTCGGCATCCTTCGGCAAACGGGACTCTTTGAATTTCTTGCCATCTGGGCGGCGAAGAAGGCACGCGGGCGGCCCTACGCGATCATGGTCATGCTGGTGGTGATCACCGCCGTCCTGTCTGCCTTTCTCGACAACGTCACCACCGTGCTGCTGGTCGTGCCCGTGACTCTCCTCGTCTGCGAACGGCTCGCCGCGCCCTCAGCCCCCTTCCTGATCGCTGAGGTGATGGCCAGCAATATCGGCGGGACCGCGACGCTGATCGGCGACCCGCCAAACATCATCATCGCCAGCCGCGGAGGACTGACCTTCAACGACTTCATCGTCAACCTTTCGCCCCTGATAGCGATTCTCCTGCTTGTCTTCATCGCCCTGTGCCGGGTGTTGTTCCGCTCGGCATTCCGCTATCAGCCCGAGCGTGCGGCACGAATAATGGCACTCAAGGAGAGAGAGGCAATCGGGGACAAATCGCTCCTGATCAAATGCCTCGTGGTCCTTGGCGCGGTGCTGTTTGGATTCATCGCTCATCCGCTGACAGGACTCGCGCCGGCGATCGTGGCGATGTTCGGCGCAGGGCTGCTGGTGATGCTTGCGCGCCTCGAGGCGCAGAAGGTTTTCGGCGATGTCGAATGGGAAACCCTGGTGTTCTTTGCTGGCCTGTTCATCATGGTCGGATCGTTGGCTAATCTTGGCGTCATAGATGCGGTTGGGCAGGCAGCGGCGGCCATCGTCGGCAACGACTACGGGCTCGCCGCCATGTGGCTGACGATTGTTTCGGCAGTGGCTTCCGGCATCATCGACAACATCCCGTACGTGGCAACCCTTGCTCCGATAACCGATGATCTGGTCCGCGGGGGCGGCGCGGCGGCCCAGCCGCTTTGGTGGGCCCTTGCGCTCGGCGCCGATCTTGGAGGCAATGCAACGGCAGTGGGCGCCAGTGCCAATGTCGTGGTTATCGGAATCGCCAAACGTCACGGCGAGCCGATTTCCTTCTGGACCTTCACCAAGTACGGACTTATCGTCACGCCTGTCATGATCGCCATAGCTGTGCTCTATCTTTGGATGCGCTACTTCATCTGATCGGCGCCACCTGCGACCGGGCTTCCTTCGAACTGCCTGGCAACCAGGACGTCGGTGGAGGAATGGGCCAGGATGGACAGCACGATGACCAGGGCCACGAGATGGAAGACTTCATCTGAGCTTGCCATGCCTGATTCGAGCACGAGCAGCCCGTAGACGACGGAGGCGAAGCCTTTCGGACCGAACCACATGGCTGCGAGCTGTTCCTTGAGGGGCAGCCGTGTGCCGAGGAAAGACACCAGTAAGGCGACCGGTCGGGCGACCAGAATGGCCAGCAGGGCGAACACCCATCCGGTCCATCCAATTTCTCCGAACAGAAAGGTTGGGGTTATGAGGGCACCAAATACCAGGATGGCGGCCAGCTTGAGCAGCTCGGACACGAGTTCACCGAATTGTTCGAATTCTTCCCGGAAGCCCGGGCCCGCTGTAGCCACGGTGATGCCGGCCGAGAAGGCTGCGAGGAAGAGGTTGGCCCCGGTCACGAGGCAGATCGCAAGCACCAGCAGCCCGATGGATACGGCAACCAGGGGTTGAAGGCCTTTCGTGGCCTTCAAAAACGGCAGCCGCTCCAGCCAAATGACGATCAGCGGGACAAGAACCCCGACCAGCAGTCCCAGGATTATTTCTTCGGCGAGCACCCCGGTTTCGACGTCGATTCCGCCACCGAGGGCAAGCAGGACAAGGACGACCGGGAGTGCCAGCCCGTCGTTGAGTCCCGATTCAACATTTAGAAGGTGCCGCAGGCGCCCGGGGACCTCCTTGCGGCCGACTATGGCGGCGGCGAACACGGGGTCGGTGGGAGCGAGGACTGCCCCCAGCAGCAGACATTGAAGCCACGGCAGTCCAACGATGTAACGGGCCAGCAGGGCGGTAATGACCAGCGTCAGCGGCAGCCCGAAGAGCAGTGCCCGGCCAGGCAGGCGCCAGGCCCTGCGCAGATCCGACAGCCCCACCTTCATGCCATCGGTAAAAAGCACGGAGAACAGGGCCAACTGGGCCAGCACCCCGACGACAGGATCATCAGAGTGTATGGGGAGGACATTCAGCATGCCCTGGCCAAGGACGAAGCCGCCCACCAGGAACAGCACTGCCGTGGAAAGCACAGTCCGGCTAGCCAGCTCGGAAATAAGAACCCCGAGCAACAGCAGCACCGCGAAACAGAGCGTCAAGACCGGAACCATAATCATTCCCCCAATCCGCTCACACCATGCGGCCGACTGCCGGGCTGTGGGCTAGGACCATCCTGTCCCGTCCGTGGCGCATCGTCCAGACGCTCCTGGCGACGGCGCCCTATGTGGCCGCACTCGCCCTGGGTAACTATCGGTCCCGCCAGTCAGGTGGCGCTGCTACCCAACCCCTTTTGCGGGGCACCGGGACTAGGGAAGTTTCGCTGACCTAAGCTGAGATCATGAACGAGAAGAGTGAAGGTTCACTCGGACGCAGGATCACCGATTTCCTGGGTCTAACAGATAGCCCAGGAACGCGGGCCAGGATAGTCGAAAAAACGACTCCCCTGGAATTGCTTGTCAGAGCCATCATCATTTCGGCCCTCCCTATTGGGGCCGTCATCGTCTACATCACAGACCCGGAGTTCGCACTCCTCGTGCTCGTCATCTGCTTTGTCCTGCTCGCTGCGCGGTTCTGGTTTCGCTGGTTCCGGTACCGAAGTCAATAGCGGCTTCAGGCGCAGATCACCTGAGACGTCGTAAGACCGTGGCACGATGAGAGTTGGAGAACCCCTTTTGCAGTAACACCGTTCAGGACTTGCCTTAATCGTCCTTATCAACGGCGCGGGCTTCAGGGAAGATGCTGAGAAAGAGGCTGTCTACACATTGCCGTGAAGGATCCCTCATCGGACACGGGAACTGGGTCCGCCGCCGCATGTTTCGTGCCGCGACCAGCGCTGATCAGTGATCGACTGGCGAGGATGGGAAGGCGATCTCGTGAAGCGGAGGAGAAGGAGAAGCCATGTCAGCACTCACGCACACCATAGAAATCGACCGTCCGCCAGATGAGGTTTTTGCGTATGCGAGCGACCCGCTGCGCTTCCCGGAGTGGCAGGCTGACGTCATGGAGGTGCACTTCGAGGGCGCGGGCAGCCGCGAGGTCGGGTCGCGGTTCACCACCACCCGCCGGATCGGCCCCAACGAGCGCACGATGACCCAGGAGATCACGGAGGTTCAGCCGCCGCATCGATTCTCCGCACACGGCGTCGAGGGCCCGATCCGCCCTCACGCGAGCATCGACGTCGAACCGCTCGACGACGGCGCGAGGTCGCGTGTGACGTTCGAGCTCGATTTCGAAGGGCACGGCTTCGGCAAGGCGCTCGTGCCCGCCGTACGTCAGCTCGCCTCGCGGGGTGCCCCAGCGAGCCACCGGCGGCTTAAGGAGCGGCTCGAGGGCCCCGGATAGCAGCCTTGAGGGAGCGGATACCTTCTTGCCGAAGGATTCTGATCGTCATAACAATGACAAGACCGTGGAGAAGGGACCACGCAACTTTGGGTGGGTCAGCTAATGGACCGGGGAAGAAGACCAAGGTCATGGCGATGGAAGCCGCGGAGAAAACGATAGCTGCGATCAGCGGCGCGGGGGTCATTGTTTTCAAATCACTCAGATTCCAGATCCCAACAAAGATGCCGGCGAGAGCAACCACGCCGAAGGCTACGCAGATGGCAACGACGGCAGCGATCCATCCGGCGGGTACGAATGTGCCGGCAGTCTGGTAGTCCTGAAATTCCCCGTTCCCCGCTACCGTGTACACGACTGTAATCCCCGCAGTTAAGAACCCTGATATCAGGTCGAAGAATCCCAGACAATAGCGCCTGAACCTTGTAGCACCGTCAGGAATGAGTGCGGGCGCTCCGCTTGTTGGCACCGTCACAACGTCGTACTGACCTGCAGAATCTGACTGATCGGTCTGCGGCTGTTCTTGTCCCATTGGCGCGCCCTCTCGCATGCAACGGGGACGTCCCCCACGTTGCCATCACGAAGTGTATCCCGGCCCCACTGACATTGCCGCGGGAAGGGCGTTATCTACGAGGACGGCTGCAATGGCGGCGGCGGTGGCGAAGGTGTCGGTGTTGAGGACCCGGCTGCGGGCTGAGGCGCCGTCCAGGAGCAGCGCCAGCTGCTCACCCAACTGCTCGGGGTTGTTGGCGCCGGCGTCGCGGGCGGTATCGATGAGCCGGGCGGCAAAGTCTTTCTTGTAGTTGCGGGCGTACTCGCGTGCCGGGTGACCGGGGTCGGGGATTTCGACGGCCGCCGCGATGAACGGGCACAGGGGCGCATGGATGTCGAAGATGGCGAGGAGCCGTTCGCGGGGTGTGAGGTCGGTGCGGTCGAAGACCTCGGGCAAGATATCGGGATCGAACTGGCGGAGGCACTCGGCAATCAGCTCGTCCTTGCCGGGGAAGTGCTGGTAAAGCGTTCGCTTGGACACCTCAGCCACCGAGCAGAGCTGGTCCATCCCCGTGCAGTTGATGCCTTGATCGCGGAACAGCTGTTGCGATGCGCTGAGGATGCGCTCCCGCGCACCTCTACCGCGGCGCATTCCCCTCGGCCCCTTCTCCAACTCCGTCATACCTCCAGCTTAGCCCAAAAACGGTACTGATCGGTGTACTTAACTTGCGCTCCATCCAATGACGTGGATACGTTAAGCACTCAGATCGGTGTACTTAGCATCGGCGCGGCAATGAATGGAGCACTCATGGGAAAGCTTGATGGCAAGATCGCTGTGATCACCGGCGGATCCACCGGCATGGCACTGGCAGGCGCAAAACTCTTCGTCGAGGAAGGAGCACACGTCTTCATCCAGGCCCGACGGCAAGAAGCGTTGGATGACGCCGTCAAACTGATCGGCCGCAACGTCACCGCCGTCCAGGGTGACGCGGCCGACTTGGACGACCTGGACCGCTTGTACGACACCGTCAAGCGGGAAAAGGGTTCGATCGATGTGCTGTGGGCAAGCGCGGGGATGGGCGAACCGGCCGCCCTCGGCGAGATAACCGAAGAACAATTCCACCGCGCTTTCTCGCTCAACGCCCGCGGCACGCTGTTCACGGTGCAGAAGGCGCTGCCGCTGATCAACGACAACGGCTCGATCTTCATGACCGGATCCAACGCCTCCCTCGGCGCCTTCCCCGGATGGAGCCTCTACGCGGGAAGCAAAGCTGTTCAGCAAGCCTGGGCCCGCGTCTGGCTCAACGAACTGCGCGACCGGAAGATCCGCGTCAACGTCCTGACCCCCGGGCAAGTGGCCACGGCCAAACAGGCAGAACTTTTCGACGACGCAACCAAGGCAGCATTCGAAGCCCTCATTCCCCGCGGAACGATGGGCCGTCCCGAAGAAATCGCCTCAGTTGCCCTGTTCCTCGCCTCCGACGACTCCAGCTACGTCAATGGCCTGGAACTGGTGGCAGACGGCGGCACCACCTCACTCTGAAACACACCTAGAGACCAAGAAAAGAGCACAACTCATGAGCAGCATCACCATTATTGGCACCGGAAACATGGCCCGCACCATCGGCACGCTCGCGGTGGCGGGCGGCAATACGGTCGAGGTCATGGGACGTGATCAGTCCAAGGCAGATCGCCTGGCCAAGGTTCTGGGCGGGGGTTCGACGGCGGGTACGTGGGGTGCCGCACCTGCCGGGGACATCGTCATCACCGCCCTGTTGTACGACGGCGTCGTTCCGGTGGTCGCCGAGTTCGGAGACGCCCTCGCGGACAAGGTCATCGTGGACATCAGCAATCCCTTCAACCCCACGTTCGACGGGCTGGCCCATAAGGACGCGACCTCAATCGCGCAGGAAGTCGCCAAAATTGCCCCTGTTGGCTCCAGCGTGGTGAAGGCATTCAACACGATCTTCCGCAATGTCCTGGAGAAGGGTCAGCCCGACGTCTTCATCGCCGGTGACAATGGGCAGGCAAAGGAGGACGTGGCGGCATTCATCAAGAGCCTCGGGCTGCGCGCTCGGGACGTCGGCGGCCTGAAAATGGCTCACTGGCTCGAAGGAATGGGCCTGGTCACGGTGGGCCTCGCTGGCAACGGGGTGGGCCACTGGGACTTCGCTCTGGGCGCCAACGAATTCACCGGCTGAACCACCTGGGCACAGGGACCTTCACCTAGTCCTGTCGGATTTGCATCATCAGTCCGAAGAGGTCCGGGAGACCGTGCTCTTCACTGATTTGACCGTTTGTGAATCGATAGATGTTCATTGCCTGCGTTTGGATGGGTTTGCCTGTCGCAGGTACGCCGAGGAAGTCTCCTCGGTGTGTGCCACGAAGGATGAATCGTGCGGCAACCGTGTTTCCTTCAATGATGGTTTCCTCCAGTGACCACTGAACGTCGGGAAACGCCTGTCGCATTATCCCGATGATTTCGAGGTAGCCGCTTGGACCCTGCACTGGCTCTGGCAGAAAGGGCACATGGAACGTTGCCGACGGTGAGATGATCTCATCACCAATCTTTTCGTCGGCTGAATTGATGAATTCAACGAATCGGTCCATGCGTCCGCGGAGCTCTTCAGTCATTTTGCTGCTTCCTTCACGTCTCTATTGGGTACGGCATATACCGCTGGTTAGCGGCTATTGATTGATGAACCCGGGTCCCGCAAGCGTGTCAGCTCGCTCGCTCGGCAGCCGCCGTCGACCGATTGGCATTTCGCAGCCGGCCCAGCAGTTCCACGAGATCATGCGTGTCCTGCTCGGTAAGCACGGGATTCAGCCGCAGATCCAGCTCGGCTTCAACAGTCTTCCTGGCCCGTTCCAGCAGCATGCGGCCGTCCGCCGTTAGCTCGATGAGGGAGGATCTGCGATCGTCCGGATTATTTCTCCGACGGCAATGTCCGGCCTTTTCAATCCGGTCAATGAGCTTGCTCGTGCCCCCGACGGTAATCGCAAGAGCCGAGGCCACATCGAAAACCCGGCACGCACCCAGGCGATCGACGACGGCCATTGGTTCAAATCTGCTCATAGGGAGGCCATGCTCTTTGCGCAATCTGCTATCGAGCGCGTCCCACAGCTCGGTTTCCAATCGGGTCAGTTCGCTGAAGAGAGGATATAGAGACCCAGTTTCGATGCCCTTGATCATGAAGAGACTCTAACACTTTGCTTCCATGGAATATAGTTCTACGGAAACAAAGAAGTGGAGTTACAAGCGGCTGCTGGGCAGAGACTACAGCTTTGCCCAGCCTCCGCAGCCTTCGGTGATGAACCTCTGGCCCCGGACCAGTTTCACCAGGGGGAATCCACTCGTCACAGCTCCCTCGGAGCTGTCAATGCTGTCTGGGCGCGTGATCTGCCAGGAGCAGGCCCGTGTGACTTCTTTTGTGGTTCGGTACGTGCCCGGCGCGATATCCTTCCCAACGATCCACGTCCCGTCTTGGATGATCCCGTCTTGGAGGGTGCTCGGACCTTGCGGAGCAGCTCCTGGAGCAGCGGCAACGGCCGAATCACGAACGGCTTCAGTCCCGGCAGCAACCACGCCGAGGAAAAGCGAGGCCGCTCCCGCGACCGCAACCACTATCGCCGCCTGTTTGCTTGGTAGCGCAACCCAAGAGGGCCTCTTGAAAATGAGCGAATAGAGACCAGTAAGCAACGCTGCCAGGCCGATGAAGATCAGGATCGATTCGCCATTCCCCGTAACAGCATTGGCCAGGGCAAGTACGGCAAGCAATGCCCCGACGATCCAAAAGGATGGACCTAAGCGCTTCCTGGAACCGCTGGACCAATTTTCCGGCGCAGGATTCTGCGGAAAGGGTGGGGGTCCGAAGCCAGGATGTTGGAATGGCTGCTGCTGGTAATACGGCTGGTACTGAAAAGGTGATTGCTGGAACGGCCCCTGCTGGAAAGGTGGCTGCTGGTACTGGTGTGGCGCCGGAGCAACAGCGGGTGCTGCAAAGGGCTGCGACGATCCATACGGAGGCGAGCCCGGCGGCGCGAAGGACTGCGGCTGTTGCAGCGGCATCGCCGGCACGTTCAACTGGCCGTAAGACGCACCATCCGTGTCATTCGTCATCAAATCCCCCACTGAAAATAACCCCCAAGGCACGTTCGTTAGCAGCTGGCCCAACTACGCATCAGACTACGACACGGAGTCCGCCTATCACGGGCTTGCCAGGACATTTTCCTGGCAAGCCTGAACGCCAATGCCCTATCGGCCGAAAGGGCGCGCTGCCTAAACTGAGGGAGCACGAAGCAACCACGGTTTGCGGGGTTGAGCGTGCTTAAGAACGGAGAGCGCCATGCTCAAGATGCTCATGTGCAAACTGAACTTGAGCCACGCCTGGCACGTGGAATCAGCAGAGGATGGCAGCGGCCGTTACAGGCGATGCGCGCGGTGCGGTAAGTACGACCGTGACTGGGACGGCAGCGGCTTTATGCACTGAACCGGCCTATGCCTTCACGTTCTCCTTGGATGCCGTTGCCGGAAGCGACAAAGTAAAAGTGCTGCCCCTTCCGGGTGTACTGGTGCACGTGATGCTGCCGCCGTGCCGTTCCACGATGGACTTTGTAATGGAAAGTCCAAGGCCCACGCCTGGGATGGCGGCCTGCCGGGCAGCACCTGTCCGGAAGAAGCGCGTGAAAATCTTGGACGTCTCCTCTGTGGTCATACCCATGCCGGTATCTTGAACCTCCAGCTGGATCCACCCGTCGTTCCGGGCGGCCCTCACGGTGACTCGTCCACCACCCGGGGAGTACTTGATGGCATTGGAAACGAGGTTATCCAGGGCCTGCCCCAACCTCAATGGATCAGCATCTGCCCACAGCGGCGAAGGTACATCGGCCACAAGCCCCACATTGGCAAAATCGGCCTGCGCGTGGGCTGAAACCAAGCTGTTTTCAACCAGGCCCGCGACGTCGGTACGCCGCAGGTGGATGCTCTCCACTGCCGCGGCTGACATGAGCAGATCGTCCACCAGAACGCGGAGCCGCTCCGCATTGCGCTCGGCGACTTCCAACCGGGTCCTCGCTCTATCCGAGAGCTCTTCATCGCCCCGGAGCACCAAGTCCAAGTTGCCAAGGATCGAGGTCAGCGGGGACCCGAATTCGTGCGAGACGTTGGCAACCAGTTCATCCTTGGCTGCGAGGGCCTGGACGACGTCGGTCACGTCGCGGAACACGATGACGGCTCCGCCAAAACCTTCGTCGACGCCGTATTTCATGCTGCGTGCGGCGGTCGAAATTGCCCGCTGTTCGGTTCCCGTACCGAACCACACCAGGTAATCCGAATACGTTTCCCCCTGGGCGGCCCGTTGAGTGGGGCTTTTTTCGGGCGGAAGCGGTGTCAGCCGATCCTGGCCAAAGATCAGGAGCTCGTCCCGTGTGGGAGCTGCTCCAGACCGGGATGGAGTCGCCACGCGATGGAATTCTTTTTGTTGGTTGTTGGTCAAAAGCGTCTCGCCCTTGGAATCGACGGCGACAATTCCGACGTCGATTGTGTCCAGGATCGTCCCAAGCAGCATTTCGCGATCCCTGCTCGCCGCGAGCAATTGCCGCAAAGCTTGGTCACGCTGCCTGACACGCTGTTGCTGGATCCTGGCATTCGAGCCGGAGAGCCGAATGGTGACTGCAACGGCAAACATCACCAGGGGCAAGACGATAACCGAGAACATGTCGGACGATGGGGGTTTTGGCAAGTGCGAAATGAACGGCGGGAGGGCAATGATGAGGGGACCAAGAAAGCTGATGATAAGGCTGGACCTGGTTCGCAGGCCTGACGCGGATAACCAGATCACAGGAAAAAGTGCAAGAACGACGAGGCCTGGCAGCGAGCCATAGGCACCATTTCGCGTGAATGCGAGGGCAACCAGATCCAGGACGGGGATGGCCAGGCTTGCGCCCGGCGCCAGACGCTCCCACGGCACTAGGAAGCAACTCAAGAAAAGCATCCCGTGCATGAAGATTCCGGTGACAAACTGCCCGTTCTGTATGAGATTTGGCCAAAGGGCAGGGGCAGAGACGAACAATCCTCCGACTACCAGGGTCAAAGGCAATTCGCAGACGGCTACCCGGGCCCTGGGCGTCAGTTTTCTAAAGATGCGGGCGGCTGTGCGGAGTAAAGGCTGCTCAGTCAAGGCAGAGTCCTTCGTTGGGGGGACACGGACCAAATATCGTTTCGCGCCGATTCCGGGAAGAGCTCGGGGCGGAGCGTAAAACCGGAACGTTGGGACGACGCATATTGCACATATTAGGTGCTATAAAACTTGAATGCTTGTATCGTACGTATTGGGTGACGCTTCCCGCTTTGCGCTGGGCTTGCGGGGATGTGCGCCGACTCGAGGGAATCAATGAACGAGCCTGGGGTTGCTGTAGTCATTGAGGATGATGAAGACGTCCGAAACTTGGTGGGCGCCATCCTAAAAGAGGCGGGTTTTGTGGTCCACTCCGCCGCCACCGGACGTGAAGGCGTCGAAGTTGTCCGACATCATCAAGCCGTGGCGGTCACATTGGATGTCGGACTTCCTGACATGGATGGTCACGAGGTTTTACGGCGAATCCGACAATTCAGTGATGCCTACGTCGTCATGCTCACTGCACGCAAAGACGAACCGGACACCCTGACCGCTTTTCTGACGGGCGCGGACGACTACGTGAAAAAGCCGTTCCTGCCCCGCGAGCTAAGGGCAAGAGTCACAGCGATGATGCGGCGGCCGCGCGTGGGCGTTGGATTGTCTTTGCCTGAGGATGCCGGCGACACTGGCTTGGCCCGTTCGAATGGACGCAATGATGCGGTCATTGAACACAATGGATTGTCGTTGAATTACAAATCCCGGACAGTTGCCCTGGATGGTTCTCCCCTGACTTTGACCAGAAGCGAATTCGATCTGCTGCTGGAGTTGCTTCGCAACCCGGAGGAAGTGCGGACAAGGGCTGACCTGGTCCGTGCTGCCCGTGGTGATTATTACGACGACGACGCTTATATCAGCGAGGCCGACGAACGGGCCGTTGAAACCCACATTGGAAATCTTCGCCGAAAACTGCGCGAAGATTCACAATCTCCGCGGTTTCTGCAGACGATCCGGGGAGTCGGCTATCGACTGGCACCGAAAAGACCGGATTAGGAAATGGGGTCCGGTTCCGGACTTTCATTCCTTAGTACGTAGCTTTTCCTTAGCTCCTTGACCGTGCGCTGACCACACTCGGCAATCTCATCAAGGAGAGGCTGGGCATTGCGTAATTCACCGTTCAGAATGTGTTCCTCAAGCAGGGCTGCAAGAACCGAAAGGCGAACGCCGCCCACCATGGCAGAAGAGGTTCTGAGGCTCAAGATCGTGTCCAGTGCCGCGGCTTCGTCGCCATGTTCGACGGCGGTGGCGAGGCTTTCGTACCGTACTCGCCAGAGCCGGGCAAAGTCGCTTGCAAACTTGCGAGCTATGCCAGGATCGCCCACCTGATCTTCCAAGAGCTGGAATTCCGCAAGGTCCAATATCGGCCGCCGATCGGCGTCGGGCTTCCACGTGGAACCCTCCGCTGGGCCGATATGGTCGGAGTCCCCACGCTCGTCGACCTCACTGAAATCTGAACTGAACATAACCCGATGCTACTTCCTGAACTCAGATTTAAACCGATCTTGCGCTAATCTTGAGCAAATCCTCAGCCCCTCCTGATTTCTTGAGTTACTTTTAATATGCAAATTAACTGCGCTGCTTCATCCACCACTGAGCGTTGTTATAGTGTTGATGACCGCTGGTCCCAGAATGGCAATAAACAGGACCGGAAAGATGAAGAATAGCAGGGGAAAGAGAATTGTTACCGGAAGCTTCATCGCTTTCTCCTCGGCGCGTTGCCGGCGCTTAACCCTCATAACCTTCGCCTGAACTTTTAACACGCGACTAATGGCAATCCCGTACGTGTCGGCCTGGATAACCGCCTGCACGAAGCTTCGGAGTTCAGGAATGTTGGTCCGTTGGGCCAACGCGAGATAGGACTCGCGGCGGCTCCGCCCAACCTGCATGTCCTGGAGTGTCCTCACGATTTCTTCCGCCAGCGGTCCCTTGCCGTTTTCTCCCGCGCGGGCCATGGCGCCTTCGAAGCCGAGGCCAGCCTCAACCGAAATGAGCATCTGGTCCATCGTGTTGGCCAGTTCCAACTGTATTTTCTTCTGCCGTTCCTGACCTTTGCTATAAAGCATCAGGTCGGGAATGAAATATCCCAGCAGGACCACAAAGATCCCCACAAGCTTGATGAGTCCGCTCTGGCTGGTGGTAGTGATAAAGAAACCGAAAATCGCGCCGAGAAGGCCAAGCGCGGGCTTGGCTGCGAGGACACGTCCAAGCGGAAGCGAGGTCGGACGGCCGGCCAGCGCCAGCAGCCTATCCAGCTTCTGGACGTAGCTACCAGGGGTCAGCCTGTATCCGAGGCGCTCCAAGCCCCCGCTCCTGTTCTGCTGCTCCACTTCAATAGCGATTTGACCCCTGGAGAGCAGCTCGCGGACTGCCCGCGGGGTCCTCCGGTCAGTTGAAAGGAGGGACCACGCGAAATAGGCGCTCGGCAACGGAACCAGCAACAAGGATAAAAGCAGGAAAGGGTGCAAGGTTCACCTCAAAATTTCAAATCGATGATCTTGCGCATCCACAGACCACCGATGGTCATCAAGATGACGGAAGCCACGATCATCACCCAACCGAGCGGATTGGTAAACATTACGTTCATATAGCCGGGGTTGACGATCATGAGCATGATGACGATTCCCACCGGAAGAGCCATCAGGATGTACGCGGAAAACTTTCCCTCTGCAGCCAGGGACTTGATGTGTCCTTTGATTTCACTGCGTTCGCGAATGGTGTCGTTCACCTGGTCCAGCACGTCTGCGAGGTTCCCACCCACCTCGCGGTTGATCTGGATCGCTTGGGCTATCCATACGAAATCCTCGCTTCGCATTCTCTCCGCCGTATCGTTCAGGGAAGCTTGCAAGTCCCGTCCCAGGCTTGTCTCCGTGATGACCCTGCGCATTTCTTCGGATGTGGGGCTGACTGATTCCGCAGCCGCGGCGTCGATGGCGCGGAGGATGCTGTGGCCAGCCCTTAGTCCACCAGAAAGCAGCTGTAGTGTGTCACCCAATTGATCCTCGAATTTGTCACGTCTTTTGCCCGCGCGGAACTTCAGGACCAGCCGGGCCACGAAGGGTGCCAGGACACTGAGGAGAATCGCGACCAGAATGCCGCCGACAACCAACCCGATCAAAGCTCCTACCACCGCGCCTGCAATCACCAAAACGACGAAGTCCGCCTGGCTCATTCGCACACCCGCGTCGTCGAGCTGTTCCCGGTTGAAAAGCCGAACGTTGCGCCGCGTCAATACACCATGAATCATGTCCGTGGCGGACCCGGTAAATCGCGTCAGATGGGAACCGGGAAGCACCTGGTAGGGCCTCCTCCGGTCCAGCGGAACCTCGGGGGTCTTAGGCAGAATGACGGCTACTCCGAACAGCACGATGGCTGACAGCATGAGGGCCAGCCCAAAGAAAAGAATCATGGCGCGCTCACGTCCTCGGCGTCGACGTCAGTGGAGCCGCAAAAAGCTCGGGCGAAACATGAATGCCCAAGTCCATGAAACGGTCGATGAACCGGGGACGGATGCCCGTAGATACCGGTCGGCCCAGAAACCTACCGTGAGCATCAACGCCGGCCGAATAGTCGAAAACAAACGCGTCCTGGAGTGTGACGATATCGCCCTCCATGCCTTGAACCTCAGTCACATGGGTAATCCGGCGGGTTCCATCGCGGAGACGCGAAATTTGGATGATGAGATTCACGGCGGACGCGAGCTGCTCGCGGATTGCCCGCAGTGGCAAGTCCATTCCAGCCATAAGAACCAGCGTTTCAAGCCTGGCCACGGCGTCTCGTGGAGAATTCGAGTGCACCGTTGAGAGTGAGCCGTCGTGCCCTGTGTTCATGGCCTGCAGCATGTCCAGCGACTCTCCCCCACGCACCTCGCCCACCACGATCCTGTCAGGCCGCATGCGGAGGGAGTTTCGGAGCAGCTCCCGGATCGTGACTTCGCCCTTGCCCTCCGTGTTTGGTGGCCGGCTCTCAAGCCTGACCACGTGCTGCTGCTGGATCTGCAGCTCCACGGCGTCCTCAATGGTCACTATGCGGTTGTCCTCAGGGATGAAAGAAGACAGGACATTCAACAAGGTGGTTTTGCCGGTTCCGGTACCGCCGGAAACAATAATGTTCAGTTTCGCTTTGACACAGGCATTCAGAAGTTCGGCGATTTCCGGGGTCAGCGTGCCAAAGTCGATCAAATTCCTGATGGTCAAAGGCACTTTGCTGAATTTTCGGATGGTCAGGGACGAGCCGCCAACAGCAAGCGGCGGAATCACGGCATTGACGCGTGAGCCGTCCTCCAACCGGGCGTCAACCAGCGGGGATGACTCATCGATCCGGCGTCCCACCTTGGAGACGATGCGTTCGATAACTCTTCTCAGATGATCTTCGGAGCTAAATCCCGAATCAGTGAGGATCAGTTTGCCGCGCCGTTCGACGTAAATCTGGTCCATCCTGTTGACCATGATCTCCGTGACTTCGGGGTCATCCAGCAGGCGTTGCAGTGGCCCGTAGCCCAGGACATCATCAGCCACGTCCGCCACAAGCCGACTGCGCTCTTCAGGAGAGAGCGGCACCTGTTCAGCGTCAATGATTCTGGTCAGCTCTTCCCGGGCAGCAGTCCGCAGCTCCTGCTCACTCAAGGCCGAGTCGTTGAACCTCGCACCGAGGCGCTCAAACAATGCCGTTGCAGCCCGTCGCTTGAGGGCAGCGAATGCGTCCACCGGCTGCTGGGCCTTTGGCATCGGAGCGTCCGGATGATCAGCCAATTTCACCGAGAGGTGAGGCTTCGACGCAACCGTGGCCTTCGTTTGAAGGTTTGGTTTGGCCTGCTGTGCGGCCTGCGCAAAGGTGGGGTTCGTCGTCGGGAGTGGCTTTGGTCCTTGCCCAAGCGCAGTCCCTGGACCGGCGGATTCTTCTTCGGCGTCACGCAGACGTTCGGACAGCTTCACTGGACTACCACCCTTCTGTGCAGTTTTCGCTGGGCCGAGGCCCGCCATGCGGGGTTGAAGCGTTCAACGAGATGGTTCAAGCCCTTGATTGCCGGGTCCTTCGCCCCCTCTTGAAGCACTGGAATTCCCCGGTTGGTGGAGAGCGCGACTGCTTTTGACCGGGGGATGCTCACGTCGACGGGGGCACCAACGGTGGATTCAACGTCCTGGACGGACAACCCGGACTTGGAATCGGCCATGTTGAGCACCACATGACGGGTTTCCGGGAGCAGATTGAGCTTGCGAAGGATATCCAGGCCGGAGCGCAGGCCCCGAACACTTGGTACATCCATCGCTGACACCCACACCGCATCGGTGCACTGCTCCAGCGCTGCGAGGCCGATTTCAGGCAGTCCAGGGGCTGTATCAACCACCACGTACTGAAACTCTTCGGCAAGTTGCTCAAGCAGCCGAGCCACCTGTTCCGGAGTAATTTCATCTGCTTCAACGGGGTTCTTAGGCGCACAAAGGGCATAGATGCTCGCCGGATGGACCGTGAGAAAGGCCTTGAGTACCAGGGAATCCTGGCTGGCCGACGGTGTGACAGCGTCGGTAACAGTGTGCTCCGGATTGAGGTAGAGCCCCGAGGCGACATCCCCGAACTGCAAATCCAGATCCACGATGACTACGCTCATCGGCGCTATCTTGCCCAGCCCCACAGCAATGTTCGTGGCGATGGTCGTCTTACCCACACCGCCCTTGGGAGAGAAGACGCCGATCACCAGTCCCTTGGGGGCGCCTGCTGGCTTAGGTTCCGAAGTCCGCTGACGGGTGGCGAACGACTGGCAGGCGCGCTCCAGGGTCACCCTGATCTCGGCCATGTCCGCCGCTGGGCTCATGATGTCGCGGATGCCGGATCGCATCGCCTGGAGGATGAAGTCCGGCTGCGGCTCCGCGACAAGAACCACGCTGAGCTCGGGTACCTGAACGTTAAGGACCGTAGCCAAGCGCATCGCTTCCTCCACCGGCACGTCCGGCCCCAGAATCAGCACCTCAAGCTGTCCCTGGTTCAGGGCGCCGAAGAGCTCGGCGGGGTCAACAGGCAGGACGCTGGTGAAGAAGGTCTGCACACTTCCGGGGAGGCCGCCGGCAACGGCTTGACGTAGCCGCTGATCAAATTCAGCACTGGGCGTTATCAGGACAAACCGGCTCACTTGTACACCTCGCTCCGTTGGATGATTCTGGGTCCGCTCTCCTGGGCGTCCACCGGTTCCTTGCTCAGCCAGATTTTGGCGAACTCGGAGGCGAAAACGATCTTGGTTGCGTCCGAGTCGCCCACTGCAACGGTCAGGAGCAGGGAACCCGTAGGCAGGGTGCTGTCCTTGGGATCAGGTGCTGTGGTCCCGGGACTGGGGGCAGGGCTGGGCTGGCTCGTAGGTGCTGGCTCGGGGGCCCGCTGCACTGCAGTCACAAGCACCTTGTGAATGGACAATTGGGTGGTTTCCTTATCGGGCTTGGACTCGATTCCACCGCTTTCCATGGAAATGAAAATCCCGACGTGGTCACCAGGAACCACCCGTCCGCCCACCACACGCACAGGCTCCACCTGGAATGAGACCTCTTGCATTCCGGGAGGCACTGCGACGTTCCCCGGAGTCTTCAGTGCCTCCGGAGCTACAAGGCGCTCGGCCACCAATGGTTCGCCCGGAACGAGGTCCACGGCAGCAACTTTTCCGGTTGAATCGCCCAGCGTCTTGAGTGCCGATGCGGGGACGGAAGACTGCGGAAGCTGCTGGGCAGCCAGGGAAGCCTTCATGGCCTCTACCGGGGTGCCGGCGGGAATCGGAGCCTTGACCATCAAGACCTCAACAGGGGCAAGATTCTGGACAGCCCGTTGATCCGCGCCCTGCGCGTAGACGAACACGAGGATCACCCCTATGACCGCCAGCAGCGCTGCTGCCGATCCTGCCAATAAGCGTGATTTCACTTAACACTCCTGTGCTTCAAAAATTGGAAAAGCTAGTTGGTCAGGCGTACTACGGTGACCCCGTTGGCATCCACCGGCCCCAACGTGTAGCCGTCTGCCAGCGACACGTATTTGACGAAGCTCCCCACGATCCCCCGGCAATTCCCGGTGCAGGACAGCGAGGAGGAAACATAGGGACTCTGGTTATGGAAAACGTCCGGAAGAGTGGTGCCGCCGCTGAACTTCCATCCCGTCACTTTGAATGCTGCAAACGAGATCAGGTGGTAAATGGCTCCGCTTCCCGTGCCGGTGACGGAATTGAAGACCGGAAGCAGCACAATGATGTCTTTTCCGGCGTTGATGGTGGCGGCCCAGTTGTTCAGGGTGGTGGAACAATTTGGCGGCGCACTGTTCCCCGGTGCGCTGCCGCCCTTGTTCAGCGCCAGGTCAATGGTGCCACCGCAGGAGCCAGGATCCTGGACAATCCATCCGAATCCACCCTCTACTGCCGCGCCTGAAGGCCCGTAGTTGCAGCTGGGGTTGGCGCCCGTGCCGTGAGCCTGCAAAAGCTGCTGGACGCCGCCAACGTAGCCCTGCACCTGGCAGATCGAAAACGTCAGGGGGAATGGAGTAGTTCCCTTACGTGGGCTGCCCCACTGTACGGTCGATGAGGTCACAACGTCCGCGGAATTCATGCCAAGGACACGACCGAAGACCAGCGAAACGGCATTTGGAGCACCACCCGCTTGCTGGGAGCCGGCGGACACGGTTACCTTCCGGTTAGTCAGATCAAGGTTTACCGAGTTGATGTTTCCAAGGCCGTCCACAGCATTCTTGTTGGCCATGTCCTTGGCGATCTGGGACGTACTCGAGCAATTCGGATCGCTGGTGCTGACGGCACACTTCTCAGCCACGGCCAGGGCGGCGGCATCGGATCCGTTCTGCGCTTGCGCCTTTTCCGAGTAGAGCTTTCCTGCATCCACAGCGAGGGCGGCAAAGCCAAGTAACGCAACCAGAATCAGAGCTATGAGGACCGCGACGGCCCCGCGTTCGCCGTCGTCGTCATTGCCCTTTATCCGCCACATACCATCACCCCTACGCCTTGCATCGGGAACGGTCCTGCGATTCCCGTGAGGGTGCTGAGTGTGTACTTGACGGTGACGGACATCTGCGCGCCGGACGTGCAGCTGGTAGCACTGAAGGTGAAGTTCGCATCTGCCAGCTTTGGGTTCAGAGTTACAGCCGCGTTTTTCGCCGCGGTCCTGGCTGCCGACTGATCATTCGCGATGGACATCACGCGCACGCCCTCGCGGGCGGCGTTCGTGAGCGAGACCTGCGCGTTGTAGGCGCGCCCGAATTCCATGATCCCCAGAACCAGGAGGATCAGGACGGGTGCGAGCAACGCGAACTCGACCGCTACGGCACCCCGTTCTGATGTCCTGTGCATGTGGATCTGCCTTCGTATCAAAAGTTGAAAGAGGAACGGGTGGGTGGGGCCACCGACCCACCCACCCGGGTACCCGCCGTGAGTCCGACTACTTTGAGCAGCTACCCGCGACGCCGGCGGCAGTAGTAGCGGTCCATGTGCCACCCTTGACGGCACAGGCTGAGCTGTTGAAGGTCTCGACGAGGTTACCGCCGAGCAGGGTTACAGCAACGATGATGACCACGGCGATGAGCGCAACCATGATGCCGTATTCGACGGCGGTAGCGCCGTTCTCTTCACGACGGGCGCGGGATGCGATGTTGGAGAGGGTGACAAACATTTGAAAACTCCTGAGCGAGTTGGGATTTGGGCTGGCCCGATACCAGCTCCCAATCAACGTAGCAACGGAGAGAGGCCCATCTCGGAGTCCTTGGGACTTCCTGTGGAAAGCCTCTGGAACCTGCGCATTTCCTGCGCTAATCCTAGGAATTCCCTTGCCTTACCCGCACAAAAAAGGCCGCGCCATCATTGGCACGGCCTTATCCTGGAGTTTTCGTCAGCCCATTGCAGGCGCAACCACGGGTGGTGCCGAGAGCTGCTTACGCGCCCACCGGGCCAACTTCTTGCCCTTGCCCTTCCACCAGTTGTCTTCATCCTTGTTGTAGTGCCAGCGGAAGATGATCATCACCAGCACGGCCATACTCATGGCCACCTGAATCCATGACCAGCTGACCGCTTCAGCGAGCGCGCTGATCCCCATCACAAGGATGGAAGGCACCGCCAACGTCCTGAAGATCGTATTAGCCACGTACCGGGGGCGTGAACTTGGCACGGACAGCGCACGCACCATATCGAAACACAGGCACACCACTACCATTATTTGCCCCACGGACATAAGGAGAAGCCCGGGCAGCGACCCCGCGAACATTGCGGCCGATTCCATTCCTGTACTCAACGTAAACCCCTCCAACAAACGTCATTTCAGATCCTCTGTGCTCCATTGAATCGGCTGCCGGAGGGGCCCGTCACGAGTAGTGGGTACTCGTTTCCGGCCAGCCCGACTACTTGGTTACTTGCCGGGTACTTGGTCCAGTACGGCCGGACTTTCCACAACGCGGGGTCAGTTACGGCCCATAAATCCCCTCGGAATGGGCCCGAAGTGACCCCGCGTTGGGCGATGTACACTCGCGGTGAGGGCGAAGCGCATGGCCAAGGATTTTCGGCACCGGTGTCAGCGAAGGGGCAGGATGTTCGGTTCAAAGAAGCAGACGCTCAACGATCTGATGGACGAGCTCAGGGCCCGACCTGAGTCGGGAGTCGCTCGGTGTCGGGCCCAACTTCCCGGGCGTCGCCGCGAATCCGCTCCTGAGCAGTGATGCCCGGAAGCGCAATGCGGAATTGCGCAATGGAGCGCTTGCGCTCGGCGTTCTCGTCGACTGGCGGGAGGTCAACAGCAATCCACGCGTGGTCCTGATGTTCGACGTGGAGACCGCCGACGGCATATCGTTCCGCGGCATTGCAGACGAAGACCTCACGATCACCGCTCTCACCCGGCTCGCCCCAGGACAGACCTTGCCTGTGCGCTACCGGCCGGCGATCATGGATCACTACGTCGCCCTTGCCCAGGACGCGGACCCTACCCGAGTGCAGCAGCTCTCTGACGAGATCGCGAGCCGCAAACAGGCCTGACCCGAACGCATCTCCGCAACGCGGGGTCAGTTACGGCCCATAAATCCCGTCGCGACGGGCCCTAAATGACCCCGCGTTGGAGGTTTGAGCGGGACTATGCTTGGCAGCAGGGCTTGGTTTTTCAGATCTGGGGGATGGATGGTGCTTGGCTATGGGGGATAGCGTTTTCTTGCCGTTGGAGGATTACTTCAGCAGAATCGCAAGGCGCAGGGCGATTGTGTTGTGTCAGCTGCCGATGGTGGCGATAGTGACGTTGATTGTTTTCCTGGCCCTTCTCTTCAACCCCGCCAGCCTGTTGCATCCGGCGTTCTTCCTGGTCCTCTTTCTGCACATCGTGATCCTGGCGGCATGCCTCGTGCTTCCGTGGAACCGTCTCCCTTCATGGAGCTTCGTCTTCATCCCCGTGCTGGATTGTCTCGCTCTGGGCCTCTTGCGCGAGGTTGGCGGGCCCGTTCTCAGCGTCGTGGGATTGGTCATGGCCTTCCCCGTGATTTGGCTGTCGGTCAGCGCCAGGAAGGGCCACGTGGCCCTGGCCATCCTGGCACCGCTTTGCGCCACCGTGGCTTCGCCCTTGGTGTTGGGTCACGAGGTTGAACGGTCAGAGCTGATCCGCATGATTGTCTTCCCTGCCATCATGGGTGGTTTGGCCATCACCGGGCATGCTGTTGCTCGCGGGCTGATCAAACACAGCGACCGGATGGACCGAAAGGATCGCGAGTTGGTGCGGCTCCATGGTGCCACCAAAGAACATGCGCAACTCCTGGACACTGTCCTTGAAACCGTCAACGTTGGTGTCTGGGCCATGGACACAAACGGTGCTGACATTCTGACCAACCGTCGCCTTCGCGCCGACCGTTCATGGGCTCACGAGTCGACGGACGCCGTGAATCCGTTCACCGTTGGGACTGCTCACTCCAATGAGGAACGGAACAGTCCGGCCGATCTTGCTGTCCGAGGCGCCAGTTTCACCAACAGACTTGTGCGCGTAGGCGATGGCGAGAAGCAGCGCACCTTTTCCGCCGCCGCCCGCCCCCTGCTCGGCGAAGCGGGCCAGATGAAGGGTTCCATCATTGCTTTCACCGACGTCACAGCACTGGTGAAGGCGCAAACGGCCCGCGACAAGTTCGTTGCCACGATCTCCCATGAACTTCGAACTCCGCTCACGTCCATTCTCGGATACCTGGAAATACTCGACGACCAGCCAAATCCTGCCTTCATGGGCATCATCGAACGGAACGCTGAACGTCTGCTGACCCTCGTCAATGATCTGCTTCTTGTCGCTTCCGAAGACCTCGAACTGCGCCGCCGGCCCACCAACGTTTCGGAACTGCTCCAGGAGTCAGTCAAGAACGCCAGGCTTGCGGCAGCCGCAAGAGGTATCACCATTGCACTGCAAATCCACGGAGATGTAGCGGCAGATGTGGACCCTGGCCAATTCGCCAAAGCCATTGACCAATTGCTGTCGAACGCCATCAAGTTCTCGCCCGAAGGCACCCAGGTAGTCATCGGCCTCCGGGGAAATAACGGCGAAGTGGAACTCTCCGTCCGCGATCACGGGATCGGTATGACCGAACAAGAACAAGACGAAGCCTTCACCAAATTCTTCAGGGCCGATCAGGCAATGGAATCGGCAATACCCGGGGCGGGTCTGGGGTTACCCCTCAGCAAAGCCATCATCGAAGCCCACGGTGGAACCATCGGATTGAACAGCCGGCCAGGCTCCGGCACGACTGTCACCGTCACGGTTCCGCGTTAGCCCCAGAGTTGCGCCTGCTCCGCGGGCGCCGGGTGCAGAGGACGTCGGTTGCCGCCAAAGTAGAGGCATGCCTACTACTGAATGATGCTCACCCAGACTGATTGCTTGTTGGATAATCGAGTATGGGCGCTGAGTTGCTGACAATTCCTGAATGTCCCCATACCGCGGCCGCTCAGGAACTCTTCGAGCGGGCACTGGCGCTGGCCGGGATTTCCGGCATGGTGCACGTGGTGGTGGACTCCGACGAGGAAGCAGCCTCGCTCGGATTCCACGGCTCCCCCACGTTCCAGATCGACGGACTGGACCTCTTTCCGGTCCTGGGAGACCCCGCGCTGAGCTGCCGGATCTATCCGACGACGGACGGGCCCCGGAGCCTGCCGTCTCTGGAATCGCTCCGAACAGCGATTCAAGACAAGCTGAAGGGCATTTAGCTTAGGGACGGGTCAGGAACGATTCCACTTTCCCCGGATCCCGCTCGATCACCGGCTCCAAAACCTGGTCAATCCTGCTGAGCAGTTCAGCATCAAGTTTCACTCCCGACGCCGTGGCGTTGTCCACCAATTGCTCTGGCTTGGACGCCCCCACGATCGCTGCCGAGACGTTGCTGTTCTGCAAAACCCAAGCCACCGCCAGCGCGGCCATGGACAGTCCTGCTTCCTTGGCAATGGGCTGCAATTCCTGGACCTTCTCCAACACCTCGGGACGCATGAACTTGTGGTCGTCTTTCAGAGTTCCGTCATCGGTGGTGAAGCGCGAATCGGTTGGCGCCCCCTTGCCGGGAATGTACTTGCCTGTCAGGACGCCCTGGGCCAAAGGGGACCAGCAGATCTGTCCCAGTCCCAGCTCCTCGCTGGTGGGAACGACTTCCTCCTCGATAACCCGCCACAGCATTGAGTATTGGGGTTGGTTCGAAATCAGGCTGATTCCAAGGTCCTTGGCGAGTTTGGCGCCAGCCCGGATCTCGTCCGGAGTCCATTCCGAAACACCGATGTAAAGTGCCTTGCCGGCCCGGACAATGTCCGCAAAAGCCTGCATCGTCTCCTCAAGAGGCGTTTCATAGTCGTAGCGGTGGGCTTGGTAGAGGTCGACGTAATCCGTGCCGAGCCTGCGCAATGAGCCGTTGATCGACTCCATCATGTGTTTTCGCGAGAGCCCGCGATCATTCTTTCCTTCACCGGTGGGAAAGTAGACCTTGGTGAAAATCTCAAGGCCTTCACGCCGAACCCCCTTGAGAGCTTCGCCCAAGGCCGTTTCTGCACGGGTTCCCGCGTAAGCGTCGGCAGTGTCGAAAGTGGTGATTCCAAGATCCAGTGCTTGCCGTACGCAGGATGTTGCCGCCTCCTGGTCGATCTGTTCGCCGTGGGTGACCCAGTTGCCGTAGGCCAGTTCGCTGATGTACATGCCGGAGGCGCCGAGCTTGCGATATTCCATGGGTTAAGTCCCTTTCATACGTGTGGTTGTTAGCTACAAGGTGTGGTTCTTAGGTGCGTGGCGTGGCAGGTCGCCTGCCTCGCAAGGGAAATGGCGGCGCTGTAGTGCCGCGAATAACCAGCTGGGCGGACAGCACCAAATCCGGCTCCGCACCGGCGTCGGGCGTTATCAAAGCCAGCAACCGGCGCGCAGTTTCGGACCCTTGCAGGGCAACCGAGTGGTCCATGGTGGTCAGGTCCAGAATCTCGGAGAGTTCATGGTTATCGAAGCCAATGACCGACATATCGCCCGGAACATCGATTCCGCCCGCCTTCAGAGTGCGCAACACGCCAAAAGCCATCTCGTCGGACGCTACGAAGACCCCAGTAGGGGCTACTTCCGCGCACAACAGCCGGGACATGGCCCTTGATCCGCCAGCCGTTGAATTCTCCTCGTGGACCTCAAGGTCCTGGCTGGGCTCCAGCCCTGCCTCGCCCAGAGCCTCGCGATAGCCCTTCCAACGGTTGGCCGGCGGGACTCCTCCCAACGTGCTGTCTGCAGCCTCGCGAATTCCGATGAAGGCGATGCGTTCGTGCCCCAAATTGAGCAGGTGCCGTGCTGCTGCCCGCCCGGCCGCGTGGTCGTCTACCCGAACACCAGGCCTGCCAGGAGTTCCCGACCCCAAAAAGGCAACAGGTAAGTTCTGGGTTTCAAGGGCGGCTAGTTCCTCCGGAGTCGGTTGCAACGCAAAGACCAATACTCCGTCGGCCCGACCGGTCAGGCTCGACCCAGCGAAGAAACGCTCCCGCGCGGCAGTGTCAGCGAGTTCGTACAACAGGACGTCAAAGCCTGCTTGGCGAAGCACACGCCCCGCCGATGCCAGCACTTGCCCGCAGAACCATTTGGAGAGGTTGGGAGTGACAATCGCGATGGCTCCCGTCCGGCCAGTTGCTAAACGTGAACCAGCCAGCGAGGGAACATACCCTAGCTCTTGGGCAATGCGTTGCACGCGCTTGCGCGTCTCCAACGAAACTCCCGGCATATCCCGCAGTGCGCGCGAGACTGTTGATACCGAGACATTCGCGCGTTCCGCGACCGCATCCACTGTTGACGACATGGGAATGACGGTAGCGGCACCTGAAGATTAACGCAAGCGCTTGCGAACGAACTGGCTGACGTGGTTATCGAGATGGGGTTACTGACGGTGAGGACGTATCACTGCCCTCCGAAGTGCTCATGGTCGGTGTCGACGTTGACGTTGATGTCGATTTCGACGACGACGACGACGAGGACGGCGAACTTGTCATGCTGCCGGACGAACTGGTCATCATCTCACTGGGAGTCCCGCCACTGCCCTCGGCTTTCTCTAGGACCTTGTTGATCAAGTCTTCGAGTTCTTTCTGGTCAGAATCGCCCAGGCTTGGCCCACTCTTCGTGGCAACCACCAGCAACCTCCCGTCGGCCGCGGAGACCTGCATGAGCTTCTTCTGGGTTTCACCGGAACGTGTACTGACGGTTCCGAATGTTTCCTTTGCCTTCGTCTTAGCGTCTAACTTCTCACTGGAGACTTCATACATCTGACCCACGGCTTTCACGGTGAACTTGGCGCATTTGTCCATTTTGCCGCTGATGTCCTTGAGAACTTTCTCCGCGTCCGGACCCTCTTTACCGGATTGCGCGGACAAGGACCGGGGCTGATCACTGTCAGACAGGGCGACGGCAACATCTCCGTGTTCAACCTTGTCTACCAGCCCCGCCGTGGCGATTTCCTTGCAATCCTGAGGATCGACGCTTGCCGTATTCAAAAGGAGATCGGCGATCTTGCCGCCTTGGTCCACCTGCTCCTTGGAATAGAGCTTGAGCTCGTTGCCATCTCCATCCTTCATACCGGAGATCAGGTCCCGCAATTCGTCCTCGCTGTAGACCTTGTCCTGAGCAGGCATCGAGGTGGAGGCTGACGAGGTGGTGGCAGACGAAGGACTTGCCGTGCTGCCCCCACCCCCACTACATGCCGCCAAAGCCACTGCTGCAACTGCAAATACTGCAAGCGCTGGAACTTTTCGCATCAGATAATGCCTTCCGATGAACGTTGGGATTTTCTAAAGCTGCCCGCCAGGACCTGTGTCCTTAACTTCACCGCGCCAAGCACCTGTTTCTGTTCCGCGGGATTCGATAAAGTCCTTGAATTTCCGCAGATCGGCTTTAACCTGCATCTCGTCGATCTTCAGTGCCGCACCGGCCTTCTCGGTGGCGGTTTCCGGTGCCCACTCAAAATGGACGTTGACCTTGGTGTGGTTGTCATCCATCCGGGTGAACCGCACGACGCCGGCATGCGACTTCCCGTCGGTACTGCGCCAGGCGATCCGATCATCAGGCTGCTGGTCCACGATTTCGGTATCGAATTCGCGCTCCACGCCAGCGATCTTGGTGACCCAGTGGTTGGTGGTGTCACTCAGCTGGGTCACGGCCTCTACGCCGGACATGAACTCCGGAAAGGACTCAAACTGGGTCCACTGGTTATAGGCAGTGTGCACTGGAACAGCGACATCAATGGTTTCTTCAACGGTTTCCATTTTTCCTCCTATTGTTGAAGCGGCCCGCAAACAGCGGGCAGCGGTAGGCCTCCGAGGCGCGCTGGAGTACGCGTCGGTTCAATAGTTGTGATCTCCGGGAAGCGGAGCGACTGAGGATAGTCGGATGGACTTCGTCCGGGCGATGGACAATCGCCGGGAATGTAGGGATCAGAGATGATCGACATCGACTGTTTCCTCAAGAAAGGGAGGCTGCTGCCCGCCTCTGGACCTGCTCCCGCTTTTAGGCTAAACCTCGATATGTTGTGGGGCAAGGATCCGACGAGGCCCGCGGCCCGAATGCAGAAGTCCCTTCTTCAGCAGCAATTTTCAGTTGTTTCCGGCGACAGCACTACCAACGTTATACCCGGTTGCTTCCAACGTTGTACCCTGTGATCAGGGCGATTCCGGCCCTTTGCGCAGGGAAAGGAGCGGCCATGTCTGTCACTATCCGGGACGTCGCCAGGGTCAGCGGTTTTTCCATCAAGACGGTATCCAACGTCATTAACGGGCACCCCCAGCTACGCGCGGAAACGCGGGCACGGGTTCAGGAAGCCATTGACCAGTTGGGGTACAGGCCCAATCTCTCTGCGAGGAATCTGAGGTCGGGGCGTACCGGAGTCATCGGCCTCATCATTCCGGATCTCACCACGGCATATTTTGCTGAACTCGCCGACGCCGTCATGCGTGCAGCGGCCGCCAAGGGAATCGCTGTCCTGATTGAACCGATCGGCAGCGGGCGTGAAAATGAGCTGGCCGCACTTCGTGGCCAACACCGGCACATGGTGGACGGCATCATCTACAGCTCCTTGACCTTGGGGGCCGCGGACACTGAAATTCTGAAGGGAGTGGACACTCCGCTGGTTGTCCTCGGTGATACTTCTTTCGAGGGCCAGGTGGATCGGATCACGATGGCAAACACGGCGGGTGCCAAGTCCGCCACGGAGCATTTGTTGGGCATCGGCCGACGCCGGGTTGTGGCCTTGGGTGCGCACGAGGGCGATATTGTCGCGTCCGCTGAACTTCGCTTGGACGGATACAAGGCCGCACTGGAAGACGTCGGAGTGCCCTTCGATCCAAAGCTGGTTTACTACGCGGATTCCTGGCACCGCAGAGGGGGTGCCGCCGCTATGACGCGGATGCTCGCTGACGGACTGGACTTTGACGCGGTGTTTGCCTTCAATGACACCTTGGCGCTGGGCGCCATGCGCGTCCTTCAAGAGGCCGGACTGCATATCCCCGAGGATGTCGCCATTGTCGGCTTTGATGACCTGGATGAAACGCAATACTCCCTGCCAACTTTGTCCACCATCAATCCACGGCGGGACCAGATCGCCGAGGCAGCCGTTGAGATGCTCCTGCGACGCATAGAGGGCGGCGACGGGCCGGAGGCGAACGAGATCGAAACGGGCTTCTCCCTCCAAATCCGCGAGTCTTCCGGCGGATCTCCGGACAGCGCCTCCATGGCAACATCTGCCGCTTGAAATAAAAATACACTGAGGTCTTGACCCCTCTCGCAGCACGGCGCATGCTTGATACAACGTTTACGTACAACGTTTACCTAAATCGTTGACAGCAGGTTTTGGGGACATGGCTGTCCCATTTCACGAAAGGGCTGACATGAAAAGGTCGCTCACATTCCTCACCGTCGTCGCAGCCGCGTCGTTAGCGCTAACGTCCTGTTCAGGCGGGGGCGCAAGCGGGGAAAGCAAAGACGGCGCCAAAGCGGAACTAACGTTCTGGCACGGTTATACCGAGGCTGACGGGAAGGTCCTGAACAAGATCGTGGATGACTTCAACGCCTCCCAGAATGAAGTCAGCATCAAAGTCCAAACCAATCCCTGGTCGGTCATTGATGACACCCTCCTGCCGGCCCTCTCCTCCGGAAAGGGTCCTGACATTGTGGCGATGCCGGCCGAACGGCTCCCCGTCTACGCTGACAAAGGGGCCTTCGTTCAGCTGGATGACTTCTACAAGAATCCGTCCAGCAATCTCGACAAGCTGATTCCCGCCGCCGCGGACATGGAAACCGTCAACGGACATAAGTACGGCGTCCCATCCGGCTTCGTTCCCTTGGCGATGTTCTACAACAAGTCCCTGTTTGCCAAGGCTGGAATCACCACCCCGCCTACTACCTGGGACGAATGGATCGCCGCGGCCAAGAAGCTGACCGTGGATGAAAACAACGACGGCACACCAGAACAGTACGGACTTGGTTTGCCTGACCACGCAACCGTAGCCAACGGCGTCTGGCCTTCCCTCTTCTATGGCAACGGCGGAAACGTCGTCAAAGATGGCAAGGCTGTGGTGGACTCGCCGGAGAATGCCCAGACACTCAAGACGTGGGTGGATGCCATCCGGAACGACAAGATCTCACCAGCCGGCCTGGACGGTATTGCCGGTGACAAGCTCTTCAGCAGCGGCAAGGCAGCCATGTACCTTGGAGGCCCGTGGATGTCTTCCATCGCCACTGAAAACAAGATCGATTACGGCATTGCCGCCGTCCCTGCCGGTCCCAAGGACCAGGCAGCGTCCGCCATCGGTATTTCAATGGGCATCACAACGCAGAAGGACGAGGCGAAAGCCGCGGCAGCACAGAAGTTCTTCACGTACTTCCTGCAAAAGGAACAGGCCACGGCCTGGTCCCTGGGTTCGGGCTGGCCGCCGCTGCGCTCGGACATCCCCGCATCTGATGTCGCTGCGAATCCCGTAGTAGAAGCCTTGACCAAGCAGTCTGAGTTCGGCCGCCCGCTTCTGCCCGGCGTCGTGAACAGCACGGACGTTCTGACCGCCGTCGACAAGCTCACACAGCGCGCTGTGGCTGGCGAGAACATTCAGGACCTGCTCAAGGAAACCCAGGCGTCAGTCCAGAAGATCGTCGACGCCAAATAGTTGAACGGAACAGGTGCGGCGCCTAATGGGCGCCGCACCCTCCGGAAAGAAGCTCCCAAATGAGCACCACCATGCACAAGAAAACGACGGCGGCACCCCGGTACCGTGCGCCAGCCCCCTTGGGCGGGCGACGCAACCCGGCAATCGGCCAACGCCGCAAGAACATCCAGGCCCTGGCCTTCCTGGTCCCAGCACTCTTGGTCCTTGGCACGTTCACTGCCTGGCCCATGATTTCCGCCCTGCGATTGTCCTTCACTGATGCCAGCGGCTTCGGCAAGGAAAAGTGGTTGGGCTTCGAGAACTACGCCCGCATCTTCACCGATCCGGTCATCCTCAATGCAGTACTCAACACTGCCCTTTATGCCCTGTTGTTCACGCCAATGGCGGTGGCTCTTGCGCTCGTCCTGGCGCTGCTGCTGAACGATCCCCGGCTGCCATTTCGAGGATTCTTCCGAACCGCTTTGTTCCTGCCGTTCATTATCAGCCTCGCTGTTGCAGCGATCGCCTGGTCCTACCTGATCGACCCCCAGGTTGGTTTGTTGAACTACTGGCTGGGGAACGCCGGGATCCGCATCGGAAACGTCCTGCAGGATCCCGTCCTGGCCATGCCCGCGGTTGCCTTCGTTGCCGTGTGGAAGAGCTTCGGCTTCTACATGGTCATCTTTCTCGCCGGGCTGCAGGAAATCCCAGGATCTCTCTACGAGGCCGCCAAGGTTGATGGCGCCGGGCCTTTCATGCGGTTCCGCCATGTCACCATGCCGATGCTGTCCAACACCACGGCTTTCGTCCTCATCTTCGCCCTGATCGCCGCCCTCCAGGCTTTCGACCAGATCTATGTAATGACTGGCGGAGGACCTTACGGCCACACCGAAACCGTGGTCATGCAGATCTATAAGTCCGGGTTCCAGAAACTCGACGTCGGTTTCGCCTCCGCACTCTCCTACGTCCTGCTGGCCGCCACGCTGCTGCTCAGCGTTGTCCAGTTCGTTTTCTTCGGAGAACGAGAACGGGAAGGTGACTAATGTCCACCACACTAAGACTGCAGCCCGCCCCTGGGCGAGCCGGGTCCACATCCCGCAACGCCACGAGATCAAGGCTGAACCGCGCTTTAGTGGTGGTTCTCCTGGGCCTTGCGACGGCCGTGATCCTCTTGCCCATCGCCATCATTATCTTCACGGCCTTCAAACCGGTGGCCGAGGTTAACGCTTTTCCGCCGACCCTCACCCCGGGCACGTGGACCTTGGACAATTTCACCAGGATCTTCCAGGACCTCCCCTTCATCCGGCTGATCGCCAACAGCTTCGTCTTTGCTGGTGGAGTAACACTCTTTGCCCTCCTGTTCGACTCGTTGGCTGCCTATGCACTGGCCAGGATCGATTTCACCGGCAAGAAGTTCCTGCTGATTGCGATCATTGCCAGCCTCATGATTCCCTTCCAAGCCACCCTTGTTCCGGTCTACCAACTGGCAAGCGACCTGGGCTGGGTCAACACCTTCGCTGCGCTGATCATCCCCCGCGCCGCAGACGCTTTCGGAATCTTCTTCCTGCGGCAGTTCTTCCTGTCCCTCCCCCGGGACCTGGACAACGCAGCCCGCATTGATGGCGCCTCCGAATGGCGCGTGTATTGGAATGTTGTCCTCCCGAATGCGATGCCGGCCATCCTGACCCTCGGAGTGTTCGTCTTCGTGAACAACTGGAACGACCTGCTCTGGCCATTGATCTTCACCACCGACAAGGACATGGGCACTCTGACCTCAGGGCTGACCCTCTTGACGGGACCGGGCGGAATCGTCCCCTACGGCGTGATGATGGCAGGCGCTCTCGTAGCCATCCTGCCCCTCGCCGCCATCTTTATGTTTGTCCAACGCCGCTTCATTGAGAGCGTCGCCACCACAGGATTGAAGTGAGGAAAAATTTGAACTGGCATGAAGACGGGCGCCTGCATTTCGGCCTCGGGATTGAAGACACCTTCATTCCCCAGGAACGCGCCGGAGAACGGTCCCTGGACGAATACGAACTCACCCAGCACTACCGCTTCTGGCATCAGGACTTGGGGCTTGCCAAGGAGGCGGGCGCAGAGTTCCTGCGTTGGGGCATCCCCTGGTACAAGATCAATCCCGAGCGTGATGTCTGGAAGTGGGACTGGCTGGACCAAGTGATGGAACGGTTCCAGGAACTTGGGCTGAAGCCCTTGGTGGACTTGATGCACTACGGAACCCCCACGTGGCTGGACAACCAGTTCCTGAACTCCAGCTATCCGGAACGCGTGGCTGATTACTCCGCCCGGGTCGCGGCCCGCTATGCCGATACGGTGGTGGACTACACACCGGTTAACGAGCCCATGATCCACACCCTGTTTGCCGGGAAGTTCGGGCACTGGCCACCCTACCTGGCGGGCGACGACGGCCTCGTCGCCTTGGTCCGCAACCTCTCCAAAGGATTTGTCCTCGCCCAACAAAACATGGCTGAGGTACTTGGTGAGCGGGCCATCTTCACTCACGTCGATGCTGGTTTCCGGTTCGTCAGTGACTCGAACAACGGCGAACACGATGATGAACTCCGTCACCTCAAGGCGCGCTCCTATCTGGTGGAGGACCTGGTGACGGGCAAAGTGAATGCCAATCACGAGCTCACGCCCTGGCTCTCCCGGCACGGAATGACCGACCACGATCTGGCATGGCACCAAGAGAACATCGTGCTCCCTGATGTGATGGGCGTTAACTACTACCCCCTGCACTCCACCGAGCTCCTGGAATCTGCGCGTCCCGTCCGTGGTGACATCAACGATCCCCGTGCTGTCCGCAACGACTGGACGGAGGGATTGGCCGACGTTCTGACCACCTACGGCAAGCGCTATGGTGCTCCAGTTGCGCTCACCGAAACCTGCCTCACAGGCTCCTATGAGAGGCGGATCGAGTGGCTTGATGCCTCCGTACGATGCGTCCAGGAACTCCGCGCGGCAGGGCAGGACATCGTGGGATACACCTGGTGGCCAGTTACGGATATGTACGAGTGGACCTACCGCTACGGCACCGAACCGCTTGAACATTACCGGCTCACCATGGGCCTTTGGGACCTTGTCCCGGACGAAATCGGCACCCTTCACCGGGTGAAGAATCCCGTCGCCGATAGGTTCCAGCATTACGCCGACGCAGCTGTGACCCAGCCGCCCGCTGGTATCACCAAAGAACCCGCATTCGCCTCCGAAAAAGGAAGAAGCCCGTGGCCACAGCACGCCTGACCCTCGACCCACGACGCACCATCGGCACAGTGAACCGCAGGACGTTCGGTTCATTCGTTGAACACCTCGGCCGCTGCGTCTATGACGGTATTTACGAACCCGGCCACCCCCTCGCTGACTCCGCCGGATTCCGGAACGACGTCAAGGAACTCGTCAAAGAACTGGGAGTATCCGCAATCCGGTATCCCGGCGGGAACTTCGTCTCCGGATTCAAATGGGAAGACAGCGTTGGCCCGGTGGAACAGCGGCCCAAACGGCTTGACCTCGCATGGCACTCCACCGAAACCAACCAGGTGGGACTCCACGAATTCGCAGGATGGCTCGAGGAAATCGGCAGCGAGCTCATGCTCGCCGTCAATCTCGGAACACGCGGCACCGAGGAGGCCTTGGATCTGCTCGAATACTGCAACCTCCCGTTCGGTACCGCCTTGGCCGAAAAACGGGCAGGCAATGGCCACGACAAAGCGTTCAACATCAAAATGTGGTGTCTGGGAAACGAAATGGACGGCCCTTGGCAGATCGGGCATCGCAGCGCTGATGACTACGGCAAGATTGCTTCCCAGACGGCGAAAGCCATGCGCCAACTGGACCCTTCCATTGAACTTGTCGCCTGTGGCTCCTCAAGCGCCGATATGCCCACTTTCGGCGAATGGGAACGAGTGGTGCTCGGGCATACCTACGACGATGTCGATTTCATCTCCTGCCACGCCTACTACGAGATCAAAGACGGGGACCTGGGAAGCTTCCTGGCTTCGGCGGCCAACATGGACCGGTTCATTGACTCTGTCACTGCCACCGCAGACCACATCAAGGCTGTGAAGGGAAGCGACAAGACCCTGAACATCTCCTTCGATGAGTGGAACGTCTGGTACAACGAACGTTTCGAGACGGTCGATAAGATCACGGGCATCGACAACTGGCCCGTCGCTCCCCGGTTGCTTGAGGATACCTATAGCGTGGCGGACGCCGTTGTGGTGGGAAACCTCCTCATTTCACTGCTCAACCATGCAGACAGGGTCACCTCAGCTTCCCTCGCCCAACTGGTCAACGTCATCGCCCCCATCATGACTGAACCCGGCGGGCCCGCCTGGAGACAGACCACATTTTTCCCCTTCGCCCTGACCTCCCACAACGCAAACGGCACTGCTCTGGACATAGGACTCGAAAGCGAAAAATACGACACCGCCGCCCACGGCACCGTCAGGATCGTCGACGCCGCCGCCACCCACAATCCCGACGACGGATCCGCATCGGTCTTCCTCGTCAACCGCAGCTCAGACCGGGAATCCACAGTCACCATCGACACCAGCCATCTCCGGGACGTGCAAATACTTAGCGCCCTGACGCTCACCGATACTGACGTCTTCGCCGCCAACACCCTGGCCGATCCACACCGCGTTCAACTCCGTGACCTCGAGGGAACGGAACAGCGCCCCGGCACCATCACCCTTACGCTGCCACCGGTCTCCTGGAGCGCGTTGTTCCTGACCAGCACCCCCGAAAAGGCCTGATACACAGCCAACAAGAAATGGGAGAACAAATGCACGAACAATCTGTGCCTTCAGCCATGCCCAAATTCAGGAGCAGCCCTCCACGCACGAGACCGATCGTCGCCGCCGTCGTGCTTGTCATGCTGGCAGTACTGGCGGGCCAGTTCACTGCGATATCGCCAGCCGTGGCAGTGACCAGCGGGAACGGTGCGCTGGTGTACTCACCGCCGGCGGGATCCTCGTTCAATCCGGAAGGCGGGCGTGCGGCAGGCACCACCTACGCCAAAGTCATTACCCTCAAGAACAACGGAACCGCCAACGGCACCCTGCTGGCCACCTTCGACAAATTGGTACTGACAAACGGCGTCCAGAGCTATCCCATCCACCGCAGCACGGATAACGGCGCCACGTGGACCAAGATCTCTGAAGTGAATCCAAGCATCAACTTCCCCGCGCTGACGCGGACGGCGCAGCCTTTCCTCTTCGAACTCCCCCAACAGGTTGGCAACCTGCCCGCCGGCACCATTCTGCTCACGGGGATGATCATGCCCGAAGATCGCTCCAGCAGCAGACTTGTTGTGTACAAGAGCTTGGACAAGGGCGTCACGTGGTCCTACCAGAGCACCATCGACTCCGGCGGACCGGCAGTCTACGATCCCAGCCCGACCTCCACCACGAGTACTGTTTGGGAACCCTCCCTGGCAATCGACGGCAACGGCGGACTCGCGGCCTATTTCTCCGACGAGCGGCAAAAAGCAAACGGCGTGCTCCAAGCCGTGTCGTATCGACGCTCAACTGATGGCGGCCTCACGTGGGGTGCACTCGGCAACGTTTCTGCGCCGACAAACAACAGCGACCGCCCCGGCATGATTACAGTGACCAAGATGCAGGATGGCCGTTATCTGGCCACTTTCGAAGTGGTCAACCGTCCCAGCCAGTCGCAGAACACAGCGCCGGTCTATTTCAAGATCTCGCCGGATGGCCTGAACTGGTCGCCTGAAGCGAGCATCGGCACAAAGGTAGCTCTCAAAGACGGGCGAGGAATTGGGTCCTCCCCCTTCGTGAAGTGGGTTCCCACCGGCGGACCTAAAGGTATGGTCATCATCGCCTCGAAATGGTCACTGGACACAGCCGGCGCCATCGACGGCGGCCAGAACTTCTACGTCAACTACAACCTCGGCGACGGTCCCTGGGAAAGGCTCCCCTACGCCGTCACCTACGACGCCTCCGACACTCAAGGCGGGTCCTTCACCGGCTTTGCCCAAGGCTTCGACACCAGCGTTGACGGCAGGACGCTCTACCAGGCCACCAACGTTGAAAATCCTGCTACCACATACAACGACGTTCGAGTCGGCTCGATCCCCTTGGACGCCCAGCAGTACGAGGCCGAACGCGCAGTCCGGCAGGATGCAGCCCTGGTGAACGATCCGGATGCGTCCAACGGCTCAAAAGTAGGCAACATCAACAATGCCGGCAGCTCGGTCACCTTCACCGTGAGGGTGCCAACTGCAGGAACCTACACACTGAATATGCGCTACACGAACGGAACCGGAGCAAACAGCTCGCACGCCGTCAAAGTCAACGGGGGCACATCGACTACCTTGAACTACCCGGCGACCGTCGACTGGGGGCGCTACGGCTGGGTGCAGATGAATGCTACTTTGACGGCCGGAGCCAACACAGTGTCCTTCACCAAGGGAACCTCCTTCGCCGAACTTGATGTCCTCCAGGTCTTCAACCCTTCCAGCAGCCTGGATCCGCAATTCCGGGTTACCAACCGCAACAGCGGCAAATCTCTGGAAATTCTCAGCGCTCTAACAACCGACGGCGCGGGAGCCGGACAGTGGGCCGACACCGGCAATGCCACACAGCTATGGAGCATCAAGCAAGCCAGCTTGTCGGTTCGTGCGTTGGCGGTCCGGTACGGGGTTCACAGGCGAACGGTGAGGCAGGCACTGGATTCAGCGTCATACCGCACGCAGGATCCTGGCCCGGCTCATCGAAGAGCACGGTCCGCAGGAGCTCTCGTATTCCACGGTGCGTGATTACGTCAGGGTCCGCCGGGCCCAGATTGACCTAGAGGCAGGACGCCGCGTTGAGGTGTTCGTTCCGCAGGAACACGCGCCGGGCGCCGAAGCCGAGGTGGACTTCCGCGAGGTCTATGTCGTGCTGAACGACCGCTTCCGCGGATGGGAAGCCCAAGACGATCACCGGCGAATCAATGGCAGGATCCGCACCATCGGTCAGGACTCCGAGATTGAACGGCCGTTCCTGGCCTCTTTGCCGGCGGAAGAATTTGATCCGGGACTGGTGCTGAACCCCAGGGTTGATAGGTCCTCGATGGTCACGGTCCCAATGGTGAAGTACTCCGTCCCAGCCCGGCTCATCCGTCGAAGGGTCCGGGTCTCACTGCGGGCGTCCGAGCTCGCAGTCTTCGACGGCCACACCGTGGCCGCCAGACACCAGCGGGTCCCCGCCCGCTCCGGTCCTGGCCCAGGGCATCGCCCGTAAGAGTTCGGAACAGGTGAACATCCCCGATGCAGGAACCCAAGGTCCCCGCGGAGGTGAATCCGACCTCATGCCACGGGCGCCGGCGGGCACTGGGGTAACTCCCCTCGAAACTTTCCCCAAAAGTGTCCGATACGGCATCCGGGTGGGGTAATTTGATCGCTATGTTGACCGGATTCAAGAATTTCATCATGAAGGGCAACGTCGTAGACCTTGCCGTCGCCGTCGTGATTGGTGCCGCCTTCGGTGCCGTAGTCACGGCCCTAGTCCAAAGCGTTCTCATGCCGTTCATCGCGGCCTTGGTCGGATCTCCGAACTTCGATAGCTTCGCCGTCGTGACCCTCAACGGAAACGACATCAAATTCGGTGTCCTGCTCACGGCAATTGTTAACTTCGTGCTCGTGGCGGCAGCCATTTACTTCGTCATCGTCGTGCCCATGAACCACATGGTCGAGCGCCGCAACCGGCGCCTCGGCATCAACCCGGACGTCAAGGAAGAAGCTGCCGAAGACCCCCAGATTGCCCTGCTCACGGAAATCAGGGATTCCCTACAGCAAGGCCGCATGCCCTAATCAAGTCGGCGGACCCAAAGCCCACCAAAAATCAGCTGTCAGGCTGAACCGCGGCCCAATTGCTTCGGCACGCTTACGTTCCACAGACCGACGCTGCGATAGCGTGTCTCTCAGCGGCGCAGGGATAAATCCCGGCGTTCGCGCAGCCGCAGGCTGGCTGTGCTTGTTTTCCGTCATCGATGAAAGGACATGAAAGTGGCTGTTTCGATTGAATTGGGCAAGGCATTGGACAAGGCGTACGAGAACTCGACTCTGGACGAAGTCCTGTCGGCCCCGCCCTCGGCTCTTGCCGGCCTGACCGAAAAGCACGACGAACTGCTTGCCGGTATGGGAATCAAAACCATCCGCGATCTGGGAAGCAACAAATACTTCGCTACGGCCGGTGTTCTGGTCGCACTCTCCGGCAAGGTCGGGTAGTCGGTCTGGACTGTTAGCGCGTCTCACTGAAAAGGTCCGGCCCGGCGCACGCCAAGTCGGACCTTTTCCATTCCAGAATGGATTTCTCCCACTCAAGAGATCTGACATGCTACCAACGACGGCACCCCGACTCCATACCCCCGGGCGGCATCTGCCGTTCCCTAGCGGGATACAGGAACCCTTTACCCAACCGGTGCGAAAAGCCCCGAGGTGCCGTGTTGCCGCAGGATCAACAGCCGCGCCCATCCTCATCTGAACCCATAGAACGCCGGCCTCCGACGACCCAGACGCCCCCGCGCACGAGACCTACGCACCGTACCGCGAGCCCAAGACCCACAACAAGGCTCCGTGAACCTGGGGCCACTTTCAACCGCCCCTTTGGGGCCAAAAATACATGACACAATCAGTCTGCCTAGTGCATAAAGCCGCGCCCTACGTTCCGCAGAATGTCCGGTAGGGGCCGAAGCTCTCTGGCGCAGGCCCGACAAACTTTTCCAAGCCCGAGCGCTCACTGAATGGCGAAGTTACCGCCGCGAGCAACTGTTCGGTGGGGACCATGTTCCCCTCTGTTGCCGCGGAAAGCGCCTCTTCCACCAAGTGGTTGCGGGGAATATAGATTGGATTGACCCGGTCCATGGCATCACCATCAGGCGTGAGAGCACGCCAACGTTCCAGCCACGAATCGAACGCTGCCAGATCAAGAATCATGCGGCGAGTGGGTTCAGTCTGCCCGCGGGCGGCCTTTCCCAGGTTCCGGAAAAACGAGGTGTAGTCCGCACGTGACTCCTGAACCAGCTCAAGCAGGTCATCCACCAAAGGTGAGGCAACGTCGTCGTCGATTCCCTCAGGTAGCCCAAGTTTGGCCTTCATGCCCTCGAACCAGGTGGCGCTGTATTGCTGGCGGAACCCGTTGAGTGCCTCGACGGCATGGGCCACCGCCTGCTCCTCATCCTCATGGATAAGGGCGGCGAGTGATTCGGCGAAACGGGCGAGGTTCCACTCGGCAACCAACGGCTGGTTGCGATAGGCATACCGTCCGGATTCATCAATGGAGCTGTATACCGCACCCGGATCGAAGCCTTCCATAAAGGCGCACGGACCATAATCGATGGTTTCGCCGGACACAGTCATGTTGTCGGTGTTCATGACACCATGCACGAAACCGACGAGCATCCACTGGGCCACCAGCTTCGCTTGGACCGCAATGACGCCCTTTAGGAGACCGAGGTAGCGGTTGGCTTCCCCAGCAGCGGACGGGTGGTGGCGTTCGATCGCGTGATCAGCAAGGCGGCGCAACAGATCCATGTCGTTGGTGGCTCTGGCGTATTGGAAACTGCCTACCCGCAGGTGACTGCTGGCAACCCGGGTCAGAACGGCGCCCGGCAGGAGAGTCTCGCGCTGAACCGGACGGCCCGTTGCGACGACTGCCAGAGACCTCGTGGTGGGAATGGTCAGAGCATGCATAGCCTCGCTCACGATGTATTCGCGAAGCATGGGCCCAACCACCGCCTGGCCGTCGCCGTTCCGGGCAAAGGGAGTCCGCCCCGAGCCCTTGAGGTGGACGTCGCGGAGCTTCCCGTCAGCGCCGGCGATCTCACCCAACAGGAGGGCGCGCCCATCCCCCAAACGCGGTGAGTACCAGCCAAACTGGTGACCGGAGTATGCCATCGCCACCGGGGTTGCGTCCTCCGGGAGGGAATTACCGATCAGCAGCCGCACGCCCTCCGGGCTGCGGAGAAAACCGGGATCAAAACCGAGCTCGACGGCGAGCGCCTCGTTGAGTGCCAAAAGCTGCGGATCAGGGGCTTCCTCCGCCCGCCAAGGAATAGCCATCTCAGGAAAGTCCCGGGCGAAATGGCCCTCAAAGGCGACGGTGGTATGCGCAATTTCGCTCATCATTCAAGGATAGCGATGCGGGAAGGGCCGCCGCAGGCGGTGCCTAGATCATTCCACCGCGCTCGCCGATGATCAGTTCCAAGGATCGGAGCACAGCGAACGGGACAACGCCGCTGGTGCGCGGGTTTTGCGGCGATACTTTGTTGCAGATTTCAAAACGGTAATTCCCGCTGTTTCCTGAAGCCTCAATCAAGTGCGTCGTTAGCTCGGCCGCCGGGTCGGCCCTTACGGAAACGGCCACAGTGTCCCAGTCCTCTACTGCAAGGGCGACGGCGGCTGCCACGTTGAGCGACTTCGGGAACAATTGTGTGGCTCGGGCGGCGGACCCTGCAAAGATCTCAATGGGGCCGGCAGTATTCCGAATGCGATCAGCCTCAACCTCGTCCATCCAGGGCTGAATCAGGGAACCCGGGAGCTTGGTTGTGGTTATCCTGACGGCGTCATAGCCCGTTGCGCGGGCGCCCGAAGCCAACAGGTCCAGGCCACCAATGGAGCCCGGGGTCAAGAAAAGCCTGCCCCGGCCCGCGGCGGACAAGCGTTGGGAGAGGTGTGGGTCCGCAAGCGCCCCGAGCGATGTAGCGAGCAGGTCTACACCCGCAGAAAGCACGGCCTCGCCATGCTCAATCAAGACCTCCTGCCCAGCACATTCAACCAGTAGGTCACAGAGCTCCAACGCTTGGTCCATCTCAAGCTGGGGTGCTGGCGCGTTGTCTATGGCGCTGCGGCAAATGATTCCCTCAAGGATGGCCCCCTTGACTTTTCCAGCGGCAATGTCAGCAGCAACACGAGCCCCAATGGCTCCATGTCCGATGATTCCGATCCTGCGGGCTCCTGGCTTCATTCGATTCCTTGCTTGATGGAGTGGATGGACGAACCCGCGCCGTGATCGTCTAGACGTTCAGGGTAAGTTCGTCCGCGGAGGAAGCCTTCGGGTCATAGGCGACGATGGAGGCTTCAGTTTTTTTCAGTAGCAGCGCCAGTTGTTCGATCTCCTTGGCGGTCAGGCCGGCGAGCATATTGCGCTGAGTTTCCAGATGCTTTGAAATGACCTCGTCAATGAGCTTCTTGCCGTGGTCCGTCATCTGGGCGTACACAACACGACGATCCTCCTTCGACCGAACCCGCTCAATAAGGTTTTGTTCCTCCATGCGGTCCAGCCGGAAGGTGATGCCGCCCGTGGTCAGCATGGACGAACTCGCCAATTCACCAGCCGTCTTCCGGTGCGGAGGTCCGGATCGACGCAAGTTCGCCAAAACATCAAAGGATGCCAACGTGAGCCCGTACTTCTCATAGTTCGCATCCTGCACAGCTCGCTGCCGTGCCACCAGGCTCTGCAACCGGCCAAAGACGCCGATGGTCTTGGGATCAAGGTCCGGGCGTTCGCGATGCCAGTCTTCAATAATGGCGTCCACGGCGTCCGTGTCTGTGTTCCGCGATTCGGTGGTCATGCGCACTCTCTCCTTCATTCGGTCTAAGCATCTTAACACTGAGCTTCCCAACGAAGGCAGCAATCGTGAGCACTTTCCACCAGCATCTTGCAGCGTCTCCCATTATATCTTAGTCTTGAGATAGTTAGAGTCGAGGGAGATCGAATCCATGATGACTCTTGCGAAATTTGGCAATTACCAATCCGAGAGAGGTCCATCATGCGCGACGTTATCGAAAGCAAGTTACCGGAACTTGAGGAGCTGATTGATTCGGCCATCGCCTCCCGTGAGAGCCGGGTTGTTGACTTCAATACCCTGAAATTCCAGACCAAAATGGGTGAAAAATTCCGACGCGGACAGGTCCGCTACATCGGTTCCGGAGCTACCGGAGACCACTCGGACGATGGCAACATCCTCCAGGCGGAACACTTCACCTTCTCCAACATGGTGCTGCCCGCCGGATGCGTAGGTCCTGAGCACACGCACCCGGACGTCGAAGAGGTGTTCTTTGTCCTCGAAGGAGAGGTGGAGTTCAGTGTGCACGACGTCGAAGACGGCAACAAGAAGGCGAGCCGCGTGCTGGGTTACCGCGATCTGATCCGGGTCCCGGCCGGCGTTCCCCGGAGTTTGCGCACTGTCAGCGAAGAAGACGCAATTATCTGCGTGATCATCGGCGCCAAGAAACCGGAGATCCCGTTCTATCCGCCGACGTCGGAGATGTATGGCGTAACCCGCTAAATCTTCAACAACCCGGGTACTGGCCGATGCGGCCGGTACCCGGGTTTTGTTTTGCTGAATTACTAGGGACACAAAAGAGCCTGCAGCTCGAGGACTTCGAGCTGCAGGCTCTTCGACGGGCTAAGCGATTCCTTCTGAGAGAATTGCGGCCTGCTTCTGTGCATCGGCATCATGCACCCGGCGGATTCTGGCTACTCCAAGATCGTGCTGATACAAATGCTCGTCCTTATCCGCATCTGCAGCCAGAGCCTCCAGGAGTTCCCGGTCCTGTTCCAAGACCACCCAGTGTTTTTCCTCAAGAGTTGTCTTGTACATGAATCGCCAGACGTCCCGCTCCCAGTCGGAAACGGTCCGGGTACGCCAGTGGAAAACGGCGGAGGTATGGGCATCGATGGGAGTGGACATTCCTACGATCCCGAACGAACCCCCGGGACCTGCTGAATCGGCGTACGGGATCTCCAGATCCACGTAGTCCATGGATTCACGGCAGTACTCCACCCAGTCAAAGTTCTTGCCGCGCTGATCCGTTTTCTCAAAGAAGAATCCGCGGTCGGTCTCACGGATGCGGAAGCGGGCACTCGTATCACCGCCAAACATCGAATGCGAGTCACGGTGGAGGAACGCACCGTGCATCGGATCCAGCACGTTGTCCATGTAGAAGCGCCACGGACTGTTCCATTCCGCGTAGTTGGAAAACCAGGAAACCTCGGGATTGGCCAGGCGGTCGGGCAGTTTGAACTCCGTCACCTCCGAGTCCTCCGTCAAAGGCATGAAGGCAAAGATCATGTCAGCGCCTTCCTGAACAGCCAGCGACGCCGTCACCGTCTTGCCCTCAAGCGCGCAGCCCGGCATGCCTGGAACCGAAATCACGGTGCCGTCACCGTTGACCTGAACGCCGTGGTACTTGCACGCCACCCGGTCCCCGAGGTGTTGGCCCACGGACAAAGGGGCGCTGCGGTGGGGACAGCGATCCTCCAACATCCGGATTTGCCCCCTGGCATCACGGAACAGGAGCCAATCCACGCCCAGCCGCCGGACTTTGACCATGTCGCCGGGTCCAACGAATCGCGACGGGTAGATGGGATACCATCGGTCCCTCAGTCCCGTCGCCGCCAGTTCTGCGGCGTCGAGTTGGCGGCGCGTGCCGACGACAGTTTTGACCTTGGCCCTGCCGGCCCTGGCTCCGGCTGGAGCGCTTGCAGTTGCAGTTGTCATGTCCTACTCTCCCAGTCGTCGCATTTCGGAACGGAATCGGGTTTCATCCCAGGGTTGACCGTCCGGGGCGTTCAAGCCCAAATTGTTCAGGCCCGAGACGATTGCCGGCAGTTCGTGGCTACCACTGGCAAAAATCTCGGACAGGGCTCCAGCGAGCTTGAGCTCATAAGGATTGGGCGGACCCACCCGGGACTGGTTGGCGTCAAGATATTGTTCAGGCACTGTATTCCTCCTGTGTTTGGGTGACAGTGTGCAGACCTTCAGCGATGTTCATGAATGATCTGCTCCACTCATTGAATGAGTGAGATCGGCTCTGGTGTGCTGGAACAGCGGTGTTGTCGATGATGACAAAAACCCCGTTACTGATGCCGCCGGCGATGCTTTGCGGTATGGAGATATCGGTATCGATGTCAGGCGCAGCGGCAATGACCAACGACGGCGCCCGCACCCGCCGGAGCGTGGCCACAAATCCCTCAAGAGACATGTCCACCAACGGGTCACCAAGGATGAGGCTCTTGACCTGCTCCGGGTGCAGCGCAGCGAGCACTATTGCGCCGTACGCGGCTGTTCCGCTGGCCAGAATGTGCGCAGGACCTGCCGTTGAGTCGTAAAGCGCGGACGAGGCTGCTTCAACCCACTCATCCATCTGACCAGGCGGTCCGGCGACGTCCAAGGCAACGCCGATTCCGGGTTCCCAGGCACGGGCTCCCAAAGCATCAAGCTGATGGTCAAACCATTCGCCGGCTCCCCCGCCACCGTGCAAGCACACGACGTCATGCTGTGGCATGACATCGCGGAGTGGCATGATGTCGCCGGGCGCATGGCCAGGGCGCGGATCTACTTCCGTACTTGATTTCATGTGCTCCCCTGCTCCTCTACTGATGTGGGGTTGGAATATGCACCGGCGGAACGAACGCACCCGGTACGGGATCCAAAGCGGTAACGTCGATCTCGATCACCGCGGGCCCCCGAACCGCGAGCGCTTCCACCAAAGCCCCATCAAAGGAGCCGGGGCCCCGCACCCGCCAGAACGGCAATTTCAGCGACTGGGCCAGCAAGGCAAAGTCCGGTGTGTGCAAGTTGACTCCTGCCTCCGCAAAGCCGTTGGCCTTCTGCATGTTGCGCAGGACCCCGTAGCCGCCGTCGTTGAAAACGAGCACCACGCACCAGACCCCTGAGCCGGCAAGGGAGGCGAGTTCACCAAGATGAACGGCCAGGCCGCCGTCGCCTGCAATCACTACGGTGGGAACGTCCGGGCGGGCGCAGGCCGCTCCAATGCCCATGGCCAAGCCCTGGCCGATGCCGCCTCCCAGCGGAAAGATGTTTGTTTCACGCGAGTACATCTCCAGCAGGCGGTTACCCCACTGGCTGGAGGGTATGGTCACATCACGTGCAACAACGGATTCCCGATCCAGGCGGTCCCTGATGCTGTGGCAGATTTCCGCATAACCGCCGATGTACTCAGTCAGCGCGGCCCTTACCTCGAGGCGTACATTGTGCACCTGTTGCGACCAGCCGGGGTCCACAGAGTGGCTACCCACCTGGCTGACGATCGCCTCCAAAATCGCGCGGGAGTCGCCCACCAGACCCACCGTGGCCGGATACACGCGGCCCACGGCTTCAGGGTTGAGATCCAGCTGGATGTGGGTGGCGGGCAATTTGAGTGAATAGTGCTGCGTCTCGTTGGAACGGAAGTGCGTGCCAACACTCAGCAACACATCAGACTGTTCGATCAGCCGGACGGCGGCGGGCGTGGTAGCAAAGTTGCCGATGACAAGATGGTCATCTTCCGGAACCACGCCCCGGCCCGAGTTGCTGGTCAGCAGCCCCGCGCCGAGATGGTGCAGCAGAGCGGCAAGTTCCCTTTCCGCACCGGCCGCTCCTCCGCCGGCCCAAATCAGAGGTCGCTTGGCACCTGCCAGGAGCCGAACGGCTTCGGCGACAGCATCGGCGTCGTACTCAGGTAAAGGCTTCACCTGTGCATCGATGGGGCGCTGGTCATCCGGGTGGGCCAAATACTGCAAATCTGTAGGCCACTCGATGCTGGCTGGTGTGTGAGGCGAGGAGAGCAGGTGTGCGATTGCCTCCTCCAGGTCCGCCTCCGCATCCTTGCCATTGAAAATGGTGCGGGCATAGCCGGAGACCGCGTGGAGCATCTGCAATTGGCGTGGGACCTCATGGATCACGCCACGGTTGCTGCCCATGAATTCGCTGTCGATCTGGCCGGTAATGTGCAGCACGCGGCTTCCCGCGGTGAGTGCCTCCACCATGGAACCCGCGGCGTTGCCGGCTCCTGTGCCAGTGCTGGTCAGGGCAATTCCGATTTTGCCGGAGGCGCGCGCATAAGCGTCAGCCGCGTTGACTGCGGCTGCCTCGTGGCGGACGGCAACAAAGTTCAGCTCCCTGTCCACTGCCTCGACGAGAGGAAGATTGTGGATGCTGATGACCCCGAAAGCCGTATCGATGCCGTGGCGACGCATTACACGGACCAGGACGTCGCCGCCGGTTGGCCCCCTTGGGACCGTTGCTTCTTGTGTCACTGACATATTTGGATCTCTTTCGTAATGAAGTTCCGCTGGCTAGACATAGCGCCCAACGCCACCGCCGACGTCGATTGTTGCTCCTGTGGTGTATCCGCTGAGGGGCGAGAGCAGGGAGACAATATGGAAAGCCACCTCCTCAGCCGTGCCGAAACGGCCCAGCTTGATGCCGCGGTTGGCGGCGATTTCCGCGCTCCAGGCCTCGTAGTCGAGTTCAGAGCCGGCTTCCTCGAAGCGTCGCCGCCACTGGCCGGTGTCCACCAGGCCGAGCAGGACCGAATTCACCCGCGTTCCCTCTGTTGCCAAATCTTCGGCAAGGGAATGCGTGAGGTTCAGCAGCGCGGCGCGGGCAGCAGAGGTGGCAGCCAGGCGCAACTCAGGTTGCCGGGCGAGGATTGCGTTGACGTTGACCACTGAGCCATGGGCCGATGCAGCCAGGGCTGATCTGGCGGAACGAACCACGTTCAGGACGCCGAAGATCTTCAGGCTGAACTCATCACGCAGCTGCTGGTCCGTGGTGTCCTGGAGTGTGGCCATCAAGGATCGGCCGGCGTTGCAGACCAGGCCATCGACGGCGCCAAAGCGGTCCAAAGTGCCCGCGATAAACCTGTTCGTGGCATCTTGGTCCGTGACGTCGCACGACGCAAGGTAAATCGAGTCCTTGTCCGCCCAGGAAAACTCCTCGAATGCTGCCTCCAAGCGGCCGGCGTCGCGCGCGCAGGCAGCAACCTGCGCACCTTCGCTCAGCAAATATCGGGCGGTGGCAAGCCCGACGCCGGAACTCGCCCCGGTGACAACCACCGTGCGGTCCTTCAGTTGCAGGTCCATATGTGGGACTCCTTATTAGTGGTTTTCCGCTGCGGGCGGTTCAGTAATCCAGGGCTTGGTTGGCCTGTCACTCCAATGGCCTGTGACTTCAGTGGCCCATGACGAAGCCGCCGTCCACCACGATCGTCTGGCCGGTGATGAAGCCTGCAGCATCGGACAGCAGGAACTGGACGACGCCGGATACGTCCTTGGGTTGTTGGTCCCTGGGCAGCACGCGGTTCTCTTCGTAGAGACGGTAACGGGAGGCCGGCACTGACTCGGTGGCTTCCACCCGGGTCAGCCCCGGGGCGACGGCGTTGACGCGGACTCCGGCTGGTCCCGCGTCGCGGGCCATTGTCCGGGTCATCGCCAGGACAGCCCCTTTTGATCCGACATAGTGGACCAGCCGTGGAGAGCCGTAGAGCGCTGCGTCTGATGCGATGTTGACAATGGAGCCAGCCTTGCTTTGGGCCAGCTGGGCGTAAAGGTGTTTGCTGACCAGCCAGGTCCCGTAGGCATTGATAGTCATCACCCTTTGGAAGAACTCCTCTTCCAGTTCCCAAAAGGCGTCGCCGCCTACGCCGTCGGCCAATGCCGCGTTGTTGACCAGCGCATCAGCGCCGCCCAGCTGCTGGACCGCCGCGGCCAGATCCGCAACCGAGGTTTTGTCAGCGATGTCAGTGATGATCGCCGTCGCATCAAAGCCCCGTCCGCGGAGTGTTGCGGCAGCGTGCTCAGCGAGGTCTGCATTCTTCTCGGCAATGACTATTCGGTCTCCGCTGCTTGCCAATCGATCCGCGATGTCGAAGCCAAGTCCCCGCCCTGATCCAGTAACTACTACGAGGCGCGTCACTGGATGCCCTCCCAGAAAGCGAGGATGGCAGCGGACATCTCCATCGGCTTTTCCTGCACTGCGGCGTGCCCTGCACCGGGAATGATGCCCAGCGTGGCACCGGGGATGTTCTCTGCAAGGACCTTGGATTCCGCGACGCCAGTGATCACGTCGTCCTGGCCCACCAAGACCAGCGCCGGGATCCGCAGCCGAGGAAGCAGGTCCGTGGTGTCGCACTGCGCCATCATGGTGGCGGCCGACGAAAAGCCGGACAAGCGGACGGCTGCCATGTCCGCCCGAACAGCTTCGGCCACCCAAGCCGGGGCGGACGGTGAGACCAGCCTTGCCGACCGTCGGGCCGCGAGCATTTCGGGACCGACGGCGGCCAGTTCCGGAACGCGGGCCAGCATGCGTTGCGCCGCGGTCTTGGTAATTCCCGAACCCCGGGTGCTGTCCGCCAGCACAATGGACCGCACTGCCTCCGGTGCTTGAGCGGCAATCCGGGTGGCGATGACGCCTCCCCATGATGTGCCGATCAGGTGGGCGGGGCCCACATTCAGTGTGGCCAGGATGTCGAGCACCAAAGCAGGATGATCCAAGCCTTCCGGTGGTGCTGCCGATTCGCCGTACCCGGGAGCATCCCAGCAAAACGTCTGGTATCCGTGGGCACTCAGCAGCTGAGCCAGGGCACCACAGGATGATGCGGCTCCCCCGATGCCGTGCATGAGGAAGACCGGGATACCTTCCCCGCGAATAACAAGGGAGACCCCGTGGACAAATTTCCGGCGTTCGGTAAAGGTGTCAGTCGCCACGGTTTCGATCGACGCGACTTCGGTGGACGCGGTTTCGGTGGACGCGGTTTCGGTGGACGCGGTTTCGGTGGCGATCGGCAAGGAGCTGCTACGCATGGGCTTTTTCTGTGGCAGGAGCCTCCAGCATGGAGAAGTAATCCTCACGTCGAGGGACCACCAGCGACCTGTACCCGCTATCCGGAACGCCGGCCATGGCGCTTCGGACCGCGGTAGTGGGCGGACCCGCGGTTCCCCATTGGTCGGAGAGTTCAGGCGTCCGCTCCCAGGTGCGGCACAGCCAACTGTCCTCATCCACTTGGGCTACTTCGGAGGTGTATTCGCAAACCAGGCCTGAAGGGTCTGTGAAATACGAGAACGTGTTGTCGCCCGGACCGTGCCGGCCCGGCCCCCACTGAGGAGCGATGTTGTGCCGCTTCAGGTTGCCAATGCCGCGCATGAAGTGATCAATGCTCTGCATCTCGTAAGCCACATGATTGACCGAGGTCCAGGGAGCCTGGTTGAACGCGATGGCATGGTGTTCGCTGTTGCACCGCAGGAAGGCCATCTGGTGCTCGGACCAATCTGAAATACGCATCCCCAGCACCTGTGTATAGAAGGCTGTGGCGCGGTCAATATCCACGGTGTTGAGCACCACGTGGGCGATCTTGCGCGGTAGGGCCCGTCGGCCGGCTGGCTCTTGACTGACAACGGCGTGGACGTTGGCGGAAAGTTCCACCAGCCTGCCTTCGGGATCCACCAGCTGAAGACCGTAGCCACCGGCAGCATCATCCAAGGGACCCGGCTCACGGAAAAGCGGAATCCCCAGAGAGGTCAGCTTAGTAGCTGCACGGTCAACGTCCTGCGGCGTGGCCAGGGCGAAGGAGACGCCGCCCAGGGCATTCTGCTCGCCTCTTTCCAGCCTCAGGATGTGATGTTCGGACCCGGTCCCGCGGAGCCAAAATTTGTCAGTGTCCTCCTCCACGGTGGAAAGGCCCCAGACTTCATGGTAGAAATCCTTGGCTGGCCGGGTATCGGGCACTTTCAGGGACACAGAACGCAGGGACCGCAGATTGCAGACAGGCTCTGCTGAGAAATAGTTCATGGGAATCAACCTTCAGTCGAGTGATGTTCGTACTAGAGATCCAAAATCAGTTCCCGGGACCGGCAACGTGAGACGCAGACAAACATTGATTTGTTCTCTGCCCGTTCGGCCGGGGAGAGCAGGAAATCGCGGTGCTCAACGTCCCCCTCGATGACCCCGGTTTCACAGGTTCCGCAGATGCCTTCTGCGCATGAGCTGGGAACGTTGATGCCGGCGTCGTTCAGGGCATCCAGAACTGAAACATCGGCCCCAACGGCGATCCGCTGGCCAGTGCTCTGGCAGATGACGTCGAAACTTGTCTCGTCGAGTTCCTGTCCGGGCACGATGTCCGGTGCTTTGAACCGCTCAATCCTCAATCGCGATTCATCTGCCATGGCGCCAGCTACAGCCTGCATCAGGGATTCAGGGCCGCAGGCATACACCAGGGCTTCAGGCGGGAGCGAGCCGACTGCCTCCGAGAGATCCGCATAGTTGCCGTTGGCTTCGTCGGCAGCGTGGATGCTTATTCGGTGCCGGGGCAGGTCTGAAATCTCTGACAGGAAGGCCATGGTGGAACGCGACCGGCCGGTATACAGCAGGGACCAGTCAGCTCCTTTTGCTTCCAACCGCCGCACCATGGAAATGATCGGGGTGATGCCGATGCCGCCAGCTACCAAGGCATACCGTTCGGCGTGATCAAGCTCGAAGTTGTTGCGCGGGCCCTCAACCTTGATAAGCGTTCCCACCGGCAGCTCATCATGGATCAGCCTGCTGCCACCGCGGGAATCGGGGGTTCGCAGCACTGCCACAGTCCAGCTGGTGGAGTCTTCCGGGTCCGAACACAAGGAGTATTCGCGAGTGAGCCCATTGGGCAGGTGCAGGCTTAGGTGGGCGCCGGGAAGCCACTGCGGGAGTGCCGCCCCGGCGGGATCAACAAACATCATCCGGATGACGCCGTCGGCTTCCCAGGTTTTCTGCTGCACCCTGAGCGTCAGCACCTTCGATTCGGCGGCAGCAGGGGTCACCGTCGCACGGTTCTGAATTTCCACACTCATTGGTCTTCATTTCCTCCGGTGGGCGATTGCTTCGATTTCCACCGTGGCTCCATACGGCAGGGCGGCCACCTCCACAAACGAACGCGCCGGGCGCGGCGATTCGAACAGCAGTTCGTAGTGGCTGTTGGCTTCGTCCCGCAGCGTCACGTCGGTGACGAAGTAGGTGGTTTTTACCACGTCCTCCAAGGACATCCCGACGGCTCCCAGTCGCTCTGAGAGCCTCGCGGCTGCGGCTACCAGCGCTTCGGAGCGACCGGGTACGGCAATACCGCTTTCATCCACCGACAATGCACCGGAGATAAAGCCGAATCCCCCGGCTACAAAGGCGGGGCTGTAGGGGTGAGCATTCATTGACGTACCTTTCGAACGCAAGATGGTGGTAGCCGGTCCAGCTAGTTGCCGGCCCATGGGATGGATGCACCCGAGAGGTCGATGTAGATGCTCTTCTGGTGCATATAGGATCGAATGCCGTCCCGGCCCTTTTCAGTGCCCAGACCGCTTTCCTTAAGCCCGCTGAACGGGGTGGAGATACTGAACTGCTTGTAGGTGTTGACCCACACGGTCCCGGCCGAAACGGCCCGCGCTATTTTCCAGGCCAGTCGGTAGTCAGCGGTCCAGATGCCGCAGGCCAAGCCAAAAACGCTGTCGTTGGCCTGAAGGATGAGATCGGCTTCATCGTCGAACGGTAGGACCACGGCCACCGGACCAAAAATTTCCTCCTGGCAAATGAGGTCCGAGTTGCTCACGCCAGCAATGATGGTGGGCTCATAGAACGCACCAGCCTGCAGCCGGGGGTCCTTGGGGGCAGCGCCACCGCAGAGGATCTGCGCACCAGCCAGCCGCGCGTCTTCAACCATCCCGGCGACGGCGTCACGGTGGGCATGGGCCACCAGCGGCCCTACCTGGGTGCTTGGGTCCGTTCCTGGTCCGACCCGAAGGGCTTCGGCACCCTTGACGAGTCTTTCAACAACGGCGTCATAGACCGATCGCTGGATGAACACGCGCGAGCCGGCAATGCAGCTCTGCCCGCTCGAAGAGAAGATGCCATAAAGCACGCCCGCCAAGGCCTGGTCCAGGTCGGCATCAGCAAAAATAATGGTGGGCGATTTTCCGCCCAGCTCCAAGGTGATGGGCATGATCTTCTCGGCGGCAATATGGCCCAGTTGGCGCCCCGTGGAAGTGCCGCCCGTGAAGGAAATCTTGCCTACGTCAGGGTGTCGCGCGATCGCATCGCCTACGACGCGGCCGGGGCCTGGAAGGACAGAGAGCAGACCTGCAGGTAGGCCGGCCTCCTCACAAATCCGTGCCAACAGCAGCGAAACCCAAGGAGCCCAGACCGGCGGCTTCACCACGACGGCGTTCCCTGCAGCAAGTGCCGGAGCCACCTTTTGTGCGTCGCTGGCAATCGGCGAGTTCCAGGGCGTGATGGCACCCACGACTCCGATCGCTTCATAGGTGGACATGCTGAGGTAGTTCCCACGAGGGGGCGTCAGTGCATCCTCCATGGTCTCCAGAGCGGACGCGGTGAAGCGGAAGGTGGCTGCCGCGCTCATGGCGAGCGCCCTGGTTTCCACGAGTGTCTTACCTGTGTCCAGCGTCTGGAGTTCGGCAATGCGATCAGCGTTGATCTCGATGGCTGAGCTGATGCGGTGCAGGACAGCAGCGCGTTCGTGAGGGAGCTTCTTTGCCCATCCCGACTCTTCCACGGCTTTCAGGCCGGCAGCCACCGCGGCGTCCACATCCGCCGTCGTTGCTCCGTGGAGGGTGGCGAAAACCTCAGAGGTAGCGGGATTGACCGATTCGATCAGCGCACCGCTGCCTCGGGTCCAGACGCCGCCCACGTAGATCTCATCCCGCGTATCAGGAGCGACCACCATCTGGGCGTCCAGCCGGGCGTCCGCAGGGCTGGGCCGGGAAGTGTTTCCTACAAGGCTGTCCGTACTCATCTTCAGCTTCCGTTCATCTCTCTGTCATGCCCACGCCGTGAATTCATGTGAACTACGTCATAGGGAAAAGAATATCAGTAGTAAGATACTTTCTGTCAAGATATTTAGGTTCAAAGTTAATTTTCCTGAACAGAGTCCAGGGGATGTTGAGCCAGCCTCAATTACAGAACGACGGCGGCCGGCCGGCTGGGCGCAGCTGGTAACCTGCCCGCTCCAACACACCCTTGTGGATCGGTACGCTGGTGTGCGCCAGGGGCAAACCAGAGGTCTGATTCTTGGCAGCGATAATCTCCGCCATGATGGAAACCGCCGTTTCAGCGGGCGTGGAAGCGGAAAGGTCCAAACCGATCGGCGAGCGGAGCGGTGCCAGCGACTGGTCGGTGTGGCCCAAACCAATCAGCCTCTGCCGACGGTCAGTGGCAGTTCGGCGTGACCCCATCGCGCCGATATACGAAAAACCGTGCCTCAGGGCTACATCGAGGACTGGAACATCGAATTTGGCATCATGCGTCAACACACAGATAGCGGCATCAGGGGCGAGCTTTCCCAGAGCGAGTTCTTTCTGCAGGTAGCGCGCCGGTTGATCGATCACGATCTCATGGGCTGAGGGAATTCGCTTGGCCGTCGCGAAGACAGCGCGCGCATCGCAAACAGTGACGTGAAAACCAAGGAAAGCCCCCAGTTGGGCCAACGACGCGGAGAAATCGATCGCCCCGAAGATGATCAGCCTGCGGGCCGGACGGTAAACATCGATCAGCAAGGACAGTGGCTTGTCAGTACCCGTGGCCGCCGGAAGAGTGACCGACGTCGTGGTTCCGGAGGCTATGGCCTCCTGGACCGCATCCCCGGCGGCGCGGAGTGCATCGGGAGCAAGGACGGTATCTGCAAACAGCCCTTCGATTTCCGCATTGTGCAGGACCAGCTCAGAGCGACCCACCAGGCTAGGTGCGCCGTCGAAGATGGTGACCAGGGCGCAGGGCATATTAGCATCCAAGGCCCTCTGCAGTGATGCAAAATCCGGGCAGGAGGCCGGATCGTGGGTTTGGATGAAAATCTCTACGCTGCCGCCGCAAGTCAGCCCGATGCCGAAACCGTCGTCGTCTGAAATGCCAAAACGGTGGAGTTCCGGCACACCACTGGCGAGGACGCCGGCCGCTGCTTCCATCACACTTGCCTCTACGCATCCACCCGAAACTGAGCCGACCGGCAATCCGTCTTCGGTGACCAGCATGGACGTTCCGACTGCCCGTGGTGCGGATCCTTCCGTGCGGACCACCGTAGCCAAGGCGACACGTCGTTCGGTCAGCAACGACGCCTCCAGCGCCCCCATCACCTCACGCATTGCTGTCAGCCTTGCCTTGGCGCGCACGCGCATGGAGGATGCCGTTGTAAACGCGTTCAGGCGTCATGGGTAACGACGTGAGCTGTGCCCCGGTGGCGTCAGCGATGGCTTGCGCAATTGCTGGAGCAATCGGAAGCATGCCACCCTCGCCCATCCCTTTGCTCCCGAAAGGTCCGGCGCCATGGCCCTGTTCCTGGGTGATGGAGGAAAAGCGCTGGGGAATGTCCTCAGCCAAAGGCACCCGATAGAGGAGCGCCTCGCCATTAAGCAGCTCACCGTCGTCGTACCGCAGTTCCTCGAAGAGTGCCTGGGCCAATCCGAAGACGGCGGCGCCCTCGTCCTGGCCGCGGCAGCCCAGCTTGTTCACCACCTTGCCGGCGTCGCCACTGACAACCAGCTGCAAAAGCTCCACTCGTCCGGTTTCCGGATCCACCTCCACTTCCGCAGCTGCCCAACCGATCTCCCAAAACATGCAGGGCGCTTCCAGGGGTGCACTGCTGGAGGAACGGACCTTAAAGTAACCGTCGGCAGTGAACTCGAATCCTGTTCCGCCGAATCTGTCCATAATCAACGGCGGAAGCTCATAGGTGGTGCCTTCAGCGTCAACGATGTGCCAGTTGTCCAGACGGATCGATTGGCGGTCCAGTATCAGGTGTTCAGCAGCCATGTCCAACACCGAGCACTTCACTCGCTCAGCCGCCTGAAGGACTGCATGACCCATGACCGCGATGCCCGAAGATGCATTGGTGCCTTGGTCGAAGGGGGTGTTGTCAGTGTCAATTGCGGCATACTTCACCCGGCCCGGATCGCAGGCCAGTGTCTCTGCCACAATTTGGCACAGCGCCGAATGACCCCCTTGGCCCATTTCCACCAGGCCACAATTCAGGAAGACATCACCGTTGGTGGTCACCTTGACCCGGGCTTGGGCAGGTTTGTTGACGCCACCACCATCCTTGATGCCGATGGCAACCCCCATGCCACGGTTACCTGAGCGCTGCCGGTCGCGATAACCGATGGCATCCGCCACCAGGTTCAGCCCATGCTTGAGATCCGAATCGATGGGAGTTTCTCCTGGAACGAACTCCTCGCCCAAATCCTTGGCGTTCTTGAGCCGAAGCTCCAGGGGATCGAAACCCAGCCGCTCGGCGATCAGATCCACTTGGCGCTCGCTGGCCCAGGTGGCCTGGGTTGCTCCGAAGCCACGGTAGGCGCCGGCAGGGACGGTGTTGGTGATCACCGCTTGGCAGACCGAATCTATCCGTTTCCAGCGGTAGGCTCCGGGCATCCGATACCCGGCTTTCTCCGCCACCAACGGACTGGCATCCGCATAAGCGCCACCGTTGAGCAGCACACGGGACTGGCGCGCCATGAACTCGCCATCTGCCTTGAGCCCGGATTTAACCGTGAGGATGGCGTCATGCTGGCTCAGCGTAAGGAAGACTTCTTCGGTGCTCATGCAATAGCGAACCGGCCGCCCAGCCGACAACTGTGAGAGCCGGATGGCGATCGCCTCCGTTTTTGGGCCGTTCTTGGCGCCAAAGCCGCCTCCCAAAAGTGGGACATTGACCCGGATGTCGTTTTCAGGCAGCCCAAACACCCTGGCCAGTTCCTTGCGCATTGGGAAAGGGCTCTGGGTTGAGGTCCACACTTCGATTTCATTCGCTGTGGCCTCGGCAACGGTGGCAAACGGTTCCAGGTGCATGTGGTTCATCCGGGAGAAGGTAAAGGTGTCCTCGAAGATGTGGTCGCAATCGGCCCAGACGCTCTCCTCTCCCGTTTCGTAGCGGAATTCGTAGCTGACGTTGTGCGCGGTGTGTGCCGCTCCCGAAGCGCCATCGCCGTACTCCGGATAGGCGGCGAAGGGCTGGTCGGGAAAAATGGCAGGTGCTGACGGATCCATTGCTGCTCTTGAATCAAAGACCGCCGGCAGCGGTTCGTACTCAACCCGAATCAAATCCAAGGCGGCAAAAGCGGTGCGTTCATCCACGGCGGCCACAGCAGCAACGACGTCGCCGACGTAGCGGACCGCGTCTGTGGCAACAATCGGCTGGTCTTTGACGTAGGTGCCGTAGGAATGGAGCCCACCGATTTCCTCGCGGGTGACTACGGCAGTGACTCCTGCCAGGGCGCGGGCGGCCGAGGCATCGACGCTGAGAATCCGGGCGTGCGCGTGTGGGCTTCGCAGGACCTTCGCGTGAAGCATCCCGGGCTTCTCGATGTCCACTGTGTAGACGGCGCGGCCGGTGACCTTGGCGGTGCTGTCCAGGCGTGGGCGGTCGCGTCCGACGATGGGCGCGTGCGGAGTGAAAGGAATCACGATCCCGGTCATTCGGATGCCTGATCCTGCTGCTTGGCCCCAGCCAGTTCTGCGGCACGCTCCACGGATTCCAGGATCATCTCGTAACCCGTGCACCGGCAGGTGTTCGAACTTATCCAGTCCCGGATCTCTTCCCTGTTCGGTTGCGGATTTTGCCGCAGCAGCCCTGTGGTCAACATCAGCATGCCCGAGGTGCAGAAGCCGCATTGGAAGCCGCCACATTCCCTGAATGCCTGCTGCTGGGCACTCAAGGTGCCGTCTTGGGCAGCCAAGCCCTCAACCGTTTCAACACGCGCACCCTCAATATCGAAGGCAAACGTGGAACAGGCAGCTACAGGAAGGTCATCAACCAAAACAGTGCAGGCACCGCAGACACTACGCTCACACGAGGCACGGACCCCTTGCGTGCCGCAACTGTTGCGCAGCAAATCCAAGACCGTAGCACTCGTGGGGACACAATGCCGTTCCGGGCTCCCGTTCAGCTCAAATTCAACCTTGTGGGTGAACGTTTCCTGGCTTGATTCCGGTGATTCAAGGCTCATGGCTGCCTATCCTTTCCTTTGGTTACCGGTTGCTTCGGCAAGAAGACGGCGGCACAGAACGCCCACCAGGTGTCGTCGGTAGTCGATGGACCCCGCGTAGTCGCCCGCCTCGTCCGGAAGCTGAGCCGCCAGAACTTCGCCCACGAAGGCCGGGTCAAGCTCGGCGATGTCAGTTGCCTCGGCTGTATGCGAGAGCACAAAAGGCTGCCGGTATTCACTGCCACAGACGGCCGAGACGGTAAGGCCGGCCGTGTTCTTTCGCACCGCGAGGGACACGGTGCTGAGCGGGCGCATTGACCGCTCGTAACCGAACCACAGCAGGGAGGCGGTGTCGACGGTGACGGCGGTCAGAATATCTACGTTCCCAAGGGTGCGGTCCCAGAGTGAGTCCCGATCCCAGAGCGATGAAACTGGCAGGACTGCAATGTCTCCACCTTCAAACTGCATCTGTGCACCGAGTGCCGACAGAATGACAGGCATTTCGTATCGATATCTACGGGCAAGGAGATTGCCTCCGAGGGTGCCGCGATAGCGGATTCGAACTGTGGCAATTGATCCCCAGGCTGCAGCGAGGGCCGGGACGGATGACAGGATTTCCGGGCTTCTGCTGCCTTCAATGTGGCTAACCAAGGAGCCAATGCGCAGAATCCCGGCCTCATTGGATATTTCACGCAATTCCTTGATTCGCTGCAGGGAAATCAGAACCTCCGGCTTCAACCCTTCGCGGAATTGCGCCACCAGATCTGAACAACCCGCCGCAATCACAGCTTTTGGATGGTGCCGGGTGAGGGCCACAGCCTCTCCCAGCGAAGCAGGCCGATGCAATATAAATGGTGGAAGGGCGGACTGGCTCTGGGCTATCAGCCCCGCCCCTAGTTTCTGGCCTCGCATTGGTCAGCCTTCTTTCGCTTTGGCCCGGCTTTTGTCGCGGCACCTTCGCCGGACAAAACGTGAGTTCCATATCACCTGGGCCGGGCGGCCCGCACACAAGGGCCACCCGGCAAGGCTCCAACAACCCTTACGCCGGGCGATCACCCTTCAGCGTGACCCGGTGCATCAGCCTGTAGTGCGGGTGGTAGTCCCCCACCGCGTAATGTTGGGTCGATCGGTTGTCCCAGATCACCAGGGAGTTCGGCTCCCAACGGAAACGAACCTGGTATTCCGGCGTTCTGGCGAGATCGGTGAGCATGTTCCTCAGCGCGTCCCCCAGCTGGGTGGAAATGCCCGTGAGCCGGGTGGTGAACAACGCGTTGACGTACACGAGCTTGCGGCCGGTTTCGGGATGCTTACGCACTACAGGGTGGGTCATGGGTGGATACTTACGGCGGGTCTCCTCGTAGCGCGCCTCACCATCGGGACCCTGGCGGACAACGCCGGTCAGTTCCTTTTCCCAGTCGTGTACTCCCTCCAGACCGTCAATGACGCTTTTCACGTTCTCCGGCAGGGCGTCATACGCGGCGGTCATACTCGCCCAGAGCGTGTCGCCGCCGCATGGGGGTATTTGCTGGGCGTGGAGGCAAGTAGCCGAATTCGGCGTTGCCTGCCAGGTCAAGTCAGAGTGCCAGACGTCGGTCCCAGCAGCCCGGCCACGTGACTCCAGCACCTCAATGTGCGGATATTCGGGGAGCGAGGGGAAAAACGCACTTACTTCCTGGGGGTCGCCAAACACCTTGGCGAATTTGATCTGATCATCCGGCGTAATGTGCTGATCGCGGAGAAACAGTACTTGGTACTCCAGGAAAGCTTCCCGTAGTTCCTCCCGGCATTCGGGGGTGATCTCTTCTCGTAGATCCAGTCCATGGATATACGCCCCAATGGTGGGTGTTGCTTGTTCCAGCGTGAATGTCTTGAACTGTTGATCGTTGCCGCTCATGGTAGTTCCTTCCTTTGTTGGCGTGTGATACTGCGCCCGTCTCTGTCATCGGTGACTGATCCAGACGAGCTGTTCCTGTTGGGGAATGCTTGCGTCAACTCACTCCGAGTACGTAGGTGTGGCGACTTCATCAATTCCCGTCGCAGCGCTGGCTTTGCGGGCTCGCGATGCCTTGTTTTGGATGACCCGTCCAAGCGAAAGAGCGCAAATGATTGACACGGTTCCGGCGACGAAGACGTAAAGCGATGTTGAGACAGACGCATTTGTCGCAGCAAACAACGCACCGGCAATAAGGGGTGCAATGGCGCTGCCGAAGAGATTGCCGAGCGTAGTAGCCAAGGACAGTCCGCTATAACGCACCTTTGCGTCAAAGGCGGTGGAGAAGTATGCCGGCGTCAGAGCCCATGGGATGTATACGGCTACCGTTGCCGCAAAGTAGCACACGGCGATGAGGCCATAGGTGCCCCCGTCCAGCGCAAAATACAGTGGGAAGGCAACGATGACGATGAGCGCAAGACCCCACAGGTACACCCGCTGTCCGCCGAATTTGTCTGAGAGGGCACCGGCGAGCGGCGTAACCACGAAGCCAATAGCAGAAGTTACGATCACCAGGACCAACATCGACGTCGAATCCAGCTCGCCTGACTTTCCCGCGTAGACAAAGTTGTACACGGTGATCAGGTAGAAGAAGATTCCCGGTGCCAGGCTGGCGCCAGCCACAAGGAACACTTGTTTGGGGTGTGTCCGGAGTACCTCGACTACGGGCAGACGCACAACGCCGTGGTCAGCCTTGACTCGATTAAACTCCGGGCTCTCCGCCACCTTCATCCGGATAACCAGGCCAGTGATAACCAGTACGGCACTGAGGAGGAACGGGACCCGCCACCCCCAGGCCATGAACAGGTCTTCGGACATCGACTCCAGGGGTATGTACAACGTCATGGCCAGGATCAGCCCGACTGCAACGCCTGCCTGCGGCCAGCTACCGAAATAGCCCCGCCGACCCTTGGGTGAATGTTCGGTAGCCATCAGCACGGCGCCACCCCACTCGCCGCCGAGTGCGAACCCTTGAGTCAGCCGCAGCACCACCAGCAGGACGGGGGCGAACACGCCTATCGCGTCATATGTGGGCAACAGTCCGATCGCTACCGTGGCGATGCCCATGATCAGGATGGTGAGGACCATCATTGGCTTTCGGCCCGCCCTGTCACCGAAGTGACCGAAGACGATGGCCCCAATGGGACGGGCGACGAAGCCGGCCGCGAAAGTAGAGAACGCAAGCAGGGTCCCGGTCGTGGGGTCGAAGCCTGGAAAGAAGAGCTGATTGAAAACGAGCACCGCCGCGGTGCTGTAGATAAAGAAGTCGTACCACTCGATAGTCGTGCCGATGAGGCTCGCGAAGGCGACCTTCCTCGGAGAACTCGCGCCCGATGGTTGTGCGACCACTGCACTCATATTGTGCCTCCAGGTAATTTTGCGAACAGTCGGCCCCGCTGTGCGTGGACCGTGGTGATCAGGGCTGCCTAAGGCACCTGTCTCAGAATGAGCTTTGAAGTGATGCAGATTACTTCAGTAGTAATTATCTTATTACTGAGATGCTTTGTGCGCAAGATCTCATTTTTGATGGATCGATGCGGTTGTGGGTGCCATCAGGCCCCTTGCAATGTGTTCGAGAATTTCCTGGATGCCTCGGATGTCCCGAAGGAATGGAGTGCGGACAACACTGCTGATCACGTGCAGGGCCGCTTTCACTCGCGTCCTGACCACCTCTTGATCCGCTCCCGGGTAAACGTCCTCCACCAGCGAGGCCAGATCGGTGACGTAGTCGCCCTGCGCCTCCATCAAGTTCTGCAAGTCCCGCTCGGGAAGGTGCGGACGTTCGGACACGGCCAATTGCAGGAATTCCGGGCTGCCCAACGAGAACGAAATGTACGAGGAAACGGTGCGCTGGAGTGCCTCAGCTGCATCAGCGGCTTCAGAGAGAGCGCGCCACATGTCCATCCACCGCACTTCTTTGGCACGATGCAGTGCTGCGGCAAGCATTTCCGCCTTGCTGTCGAAGTGGCGGTAAATACTGGGACCTGCGACTCCAACTTCGGCGCCGATGTCGTCAAGACTCACGGCTTCAAACCCAAACGCGGCGAACTGTCGGATTGAGGCAGCCAGCAGTGCCTCACGGCGGCTACGGGGCATGGCAATCGACGCGCGCCGGTGATTCGCCGACGCTTCAATCGGGGGCAAGGGCATGACGAGTACTGTGCGGGCGAGCGTGGCCAACTCGAATTCTTCATCCACCCGCGAGAGCCGGTTAGGGTTCAACGAAACGCTGATCATCACAGCAAACATGGCCCAAGCCCTCAGGTCGGCCTCGGAAGTGGGCACTGCATCGCTGCCGGACTGCAGTTTGCTGCTGATGGCGAACTTGATGCCGCTGGCAATATCGAAGCGGATGGCAGGCGGGAGATGGCGGGATTCACGCTCCCACAGCACGCCGTTTTCCCGGTGCTCCAGAAGTGCCCGACCCAGAGCCGTGATCAACTGTTCGAGGTCGCCGTCGGGAGTCTGGGTAATGCTATCCAAAAAGGGCTGGAGGCTGGCCACAACTGCCTCGCGAAGCAGCTCGCCCTTGCTCGGGAAATGTCGGTAAAGGGCGGATGGCTGAACCGCCATGGCTTTAGCCACATCGGTCATGCTGACTTGCGCGTATCCCTTCTGCGCGAAGAGGTCACCCGCCGCAGCAAGTATGAGCGCTCGCCGGTTCCTCGGCCTGGTGCCGCGCTCCGGGGCGGTGGAGGACTTATTCATGTTCTTAAGATTAGTCAGATTCACTTATTGCGCAATAGCCCGCGGCGTGCCAAAGTTTAAGAACAACCTGCGAAACACTGCCCTTCACTTACTGATAGGCCAGTTGCCGCGAGATAGCAGTGCCTCACCCTAGCGGGAAACGTGATGGTTCCCCGCAAATGCGAGCACCGGCCGGAGCATCCCGGCGGCCGATGCGTATTCACTTACGGGACGCCAACTGTGTGTTAGACCCAGAGAAAATCGGCGCTGGGCCCAGAGAAACACTTCCCGTAACCCAGAGCACCGTCTCTAACAAATGCACCGTCCCTACCAATGCACCGTCCCGTGACAAAGGAGTCCCACATGAAACGACGTGCAATAGTCGCTGTTGCTGCACTTTGCAGCTTCGCAGTTCTAACTGGCTGCAGCACCGGGAATGACGCCCCCAATGCCTACGCCGTTAAGACGGACATTCCGACGGCAGCAGCGATGGATCCCGCAATTCTCGACGCCGCCGTCAAGGAAGGCTCGCTGCTGGTTTACGGCGAGGCGAATGAGGCGTCCATGAAGCCGGTCCTGACTGCTTTCCAAAACCAGTATCCGGATATCAAGACCAGCTACATCAGCCTGGGTGGAACGGAAAGCTTCCAGCGGTACCTCAACGAGAAGGCCACTGGGGGAAAGACCGCGGACGTCATCGTCAGCCTCCAAGGCGCGAACTTCCTGGATCTGGTGAAGCGTGGTGACATCCAGGACTTCACACCACCTGCTGCCGCGCCGCTGCCGGCCTTCGCGAAACTCGCCCCCGGGGTCTTCGCCATGGAACTGAACCCGGTCATGGCACTGATTAACACCACCCTCCTGCCGGAATCCGAACAACCCGATTCCCTTGAAGCACTCGCCAAGATGTCCAGTGACCCTAAACTCACAGGGAAGATCGTCACCTATGACGGCACTACGGAGTTTGGTTACACCGTTAATCACGCCTACATAGCCAAGGCGGGAGAGGCCGGATGGAAGGTCCTGGAGCAACTCGGACAAAACACCAAGGTCGAAGCCAGCGCAGGGCCCATGTACAACAAACTCCTGCAGGGCGAGTACACCATGTCCTATTTCCAGTCCGGCGCGACCCGGCCACTCATCACAGGCGCTGCCGCGAAGGTGCTGAACTACAAGTTCTTCGCAGACGGAACACCCTTCATGCCCCGCGGTGCCGGAGCGACCACCGGAGGCAAGTCACCCAACGCGGCCAAAGTGTTTGTGAATTTCCTGATTGACAAGGCGGGCCAAACGGCCGGTTGCGCCGGCGGGTTCGCACCCTACCTGGACGGGGTGGACTGCCCGGTGAACCTCGCGAAGGTCACAGAGCAATTGGGGGCGGAGAACATCAACATTGCCAAGTGGGATGAGGCCCTGGTGAACGATGCACCGGCCTTCAAAAATCGCTGGAAAGAAGCATTCGGGCGATGAGCAGCTCCACACTTACCCACCCCAAAACCCCGTCACCGCCGCCCGGTACAGGCAACCTCAAGCGGGCATGGCTGCCGGAGAAAGTCATCCACTACGGTGTCTGGATCCTCGCAGTCCTGCTGATCCTCGGCCCGATCGTGCCGATCGTTTGGTCATCACTCTGGTCCACCCCGCTCTATGAAAGCAGCGGCAGCGGCACTCTGGACAACTTCGGCAAACTTGCGACTGATCCACTCTGGTGGTCAGCCGTCGCCAACAGCCTGCAGTTCGCACTTTTCGCCACCCTCGGCTCTGTTGTGGTTGGAACCACGGTGGCCTTGCTGGTAGCCCGCACCGACCTCCCGTTGCGGAGGATCTATTCAGCCCTGATTGTCCTGCCCTTGGTCCTGCCTGGGCTGGTGCTCATCGTTGGGTGGCAGTCGATGTGGTCAAAGAACGGATATGCCACCCATTTGCTCGAAGAGTACTCGCCGTTCACTGTTCCCTTTGACCTCTACAGTGTTGCAGGAATGGTGGTCATGGGTACGGTCCTTGGCTCACCGGTGGTCTATCTCTTTGCCCGGGGAACGCTGTCCTCAGGCGATTCGACGCTCGAGGAAGCCGCACGCTGCGCTGGCGCCAGTCCCCTCCGCGCCTTGCTCTCGGTGACTCTGCCGCTGCTGCGTCCGGCATTGCTGAACTCAGGACTGCTGGTCTTCGCGTTGGCGCTGGAAACACTGGGGATTCCCCTCATCCTTGGTACTTCAAAGAACATCAACATGATGTCCACCTACCTGTACAGGCAGTGGACCGGAAGCGCCGACGCCGGTGGAGGAGTTCTGCCCGCTGGCGCCGTCATGTTGTTGCTCGCCGTCACTCTGCTGCTGTTGCTGCGCAATCGCCTGGCCGGCGACCTCGCCCGCTTTACGACGACCGGCGGAAAGTCATCCAGACCGGCGAACGTTGTTAAATTGGGCCCCCTCGGCTGGCTGCTCTCCGCTGTCATAGGAATTGTTCTGGGCTGCGCAACCCTGGTGCCGCTCAGCGGGGTGGTTCTCGCCTCTGTCACCGCCCTTCTGACGCCGGCCATCAACCCGTTCAGCGTTCTGACACTGGACAACTTCTCAGCGATCTTAACCAACCCGCTCTACACCGGAGCAATCGGCAACAGCTTGTTGATTGCCACAGTTGGCGCCGCCATCGCCACCGCTTGCATCGCGGTCATCGCGTTGGTTGCCCACCGTTCCAACTTTCGGTTCCGCGGATCCTTGGAGCACATCGTGCTGTATCCCCGGGCCGTCCCGGGCTTGATCACCGGCATGGCCTTCTTCTGGACGTTTGCCATCCTGGACCGCTCCGGAACCTTCAGAGCTACACTTTGGGCGGTCGGAATCGCCTTCGGGGTCCGCGCACTCGCCATGGGCTATGCCGCGTTCTATCCATCGCTTGCCGCGCTGGGTGCGGACCTGGACCGCGCCGCACGCTCGGCCGGGGCGGATTGGTGGACGGCGATGCGCACCATCATTCTCAGCCTGCTGAGGCCAGCCATGGGCATCTCATTCGTCCTGTTGTTTGTAGCAATGCTCAATGAGGCCGACGCCGCAGTTTTCCTGGTAACCCCCGAAACCCAGGTCTTGGGACTGGCAATGCTTCAAATTGCAGCAAATGGCCTCGGGGGCACCGTCGCCGCCCTCGGAGTCATCCAACTCGTCATCACCGCAGCTGTCCTGGGCGCAGGACGCATTCTGTTTGGAGTTCGCCCTCATGCCTGATCTGGTCATTACCAATCTCACCAAGAAGTTTGGCCGTCTGACGGTCCTGGACAACGTGTCGGTGACCGCTTCCGACGGGCAGATCCTGACGTTGCTTGGCCCAAGCGGCTGCGGCAAGTCCACAACGCTTTGGTCCATCGCAGGACTGCTGAAGCCCGACGGCGGCAGCATCGTTGTGGGCGAGCAGACCTTGTTCAACCATGATTCCTCCGCATTCCTGCCGCCGGAACGCCGTGATTGCGGCGTTGTTTTCCAGTCTTATGCCGTGTGGCCGCACATGAAGGTCCGCGATAACGTGGGCTATCCGCTGCGGCTCCGACGCTACAAGTCCGAGGCACTCCGCCGACGTGTGGACGAAGTGCTTGAGCTGGTTGACCTTTCCGATCAGGCAGACCGCTATCCACATCAGCTCTCTGGTGGCCAGCAGCAACGAGTGGCGCTGGCGCGCGCGTTGGCATTCCCTCCGCGACTGCTGCTTCTGGACGAGCCGTTTTCCAATCTTGATGCCAAACTGCGCGAACGTACGCGCGATTGGTTGCTTCAGTTACAACGCAAGATTGGCGTCACCACGGTTTTCGTGACGCACGATCAAGACGAAGCCCTGGCAATGAGCGACAAGATTGCGGTCATGTCAGCCGGAGCCGTGCGCCAAATTGGTACGCCGGAGCAGATCTACAACGATCCCGCAGATCTCTTCGTTGCTGACTTCGTTGGCACCAGCAACTTGCTGGAGGGGACAGTCATTGGCCGCTCAAAGGGGATCCTGACGATCAAGATCGACGGGTTGGACCAAGCGATCCACGTACCATCCTCCATTACCGCTGACGGCGTCGTGGTTGCCGTTCGTCCGGAGGCGCTGGCGTTGTTGCCTGATGATGCGTCCTCTGACGGCTACGAGATGACAGTCAATGGACCCGTCCTTGAAAGGTCGTATCACGGGCATCACTTCCGTTACCGGGTGGGCGTCGGCGAGCAGGCCCTGGTGGTAGAAACCCGAGAGCGCACGGATTCCTCCCATGTACGGGTGGGTATTCCACGGGATGGCTACAAGTTGTTCCAACCCCGGACTGCTACGGCACCCAAGGCCGCACATTGATTCCGGTCGGGTCCAGCCACCCCATCAGGATCGATCTGTTCAGCGACACTATTACCCGGCCAACGGAGGCCATGCGGCAGGCCATGGCAAACGCCGAGGTTGGGGATGAACAAAAGGGTGAAGACCCCTCCACCAACGAACTGATTGCCCTGACGCGGGAGCTTCTGGGCAAGGAGGAAGCGGTTTTCCTGCCATCAGGAACGATGTGCAACCAGATTGCCTATGCACTGCACTGCCGGCCCGGCGATGCGATTCTTGTTGATGACAGCGGCCATTCGCTGCGCCATGAGGAAACCGGGGCGCCCGCCTTGGCCGGAGCTATGTACAGGCCCATCAAGGCAGATCGTGGCGTCTTCTCTGTTGCCCAGCTTGAAGCGGCGCTCCGCCCGGAGGGAAGGTCATCGGCCCGGAATGCGGTGCTCTCCATTGAACAGCCATCCAACCTCGGAGGTGGCACGTGCTGGTCTCTGGAGGGCATCACATCAGTGACGAGGGTGGCGCAGGCTCATCGGATCAAAACCCACATGGATGGCGCCCGTCTGCTCAATGCGGTGGTGTCCACCGGCGTATCCGCCCACGATTTTTGTGCCCTGTTTGACTCAGTCTGGCTGGACCTCAGCAAAGGCCTGGGCGCTCCCATGGGAGCGGTGCTGGCCGGCGACGCTGATTTCATCAATGAGGCGTGGCGGCTCAAGCAACGGTGGGGTGGTTCCATGCGTCAATCAGGCATTGTGGCAGCAGCGGGTACTTTTGCCCTCCGCAATAACGTGGACAGGCTGGCAGATGATCATGCGAATGCCCGCCTGCTGGCCGAGCTGCTGGCCGTCCACCCCCACATTTCGATCGACCCACTGGCAGTTCAGACAAATATTGTCCTCTTTGACCTGGTCGACTTCCCCGTCACGGCTGCGGTGCTGGTGGACCGCCTGCTTCAGGAGAGCGGGATCCGGATGGGCGCTTTTGGCCCGTCCACGATTCGTGCCGTCACCCATCTCGACGTTGACATGGAAGACGTACGCCTCGCCGCTGGCGCGCTCAGGGAGTTGCTGGACGAAACCTACTCGATGCACGTAAGCACAAGGAGCAACTAACATGACCATCACCTTTGATGTGACGGACCGTCCCGTACCGTACAGTGTCAGCCGGGCCGCCCGGACAGGTGACGACGTCACCGTGCTGCTCAATGCGCGTGTTGTTGATCCCGAGTCGGGTACCTCTGATTCCCTGAGCGATGTGTGGCTCCAGGCAGGGCAGATCTCCCGTATTAGTCCTGCCGGCAGTGAGCCCGGCATGGGCAGCGTCCTGGATCTCAAGGGCAGGTTTGTGGCTCCCGGACTGATGGATGCCCATGTTCACCTGGCCTTCGATGGTGGTGATGACCCGAAGGGAACCTATCAGGGCAGCAGCGATGAAGAGATCATTGCGCAGGTTGTGGCGAATGCGCGGATTGCGCTTCGTGCCGGGACGACCACCGTGCGTGACTGCGGGACACCCCGGCACCTGCTGGCCCCCATGAGGGCAGCTCTGGGTATGGTGTCGGACGTCGCCACGGTGGTTCATTGCGGTGCGCCAATCTGCCGAGTGGGCGGGCACGGTCACGACATGGGCGGAGAGGTACGCACCCGTGAGGACATCGAGACCATCATCGCCGAACAGCACGCGGCCGGCGCCACGTGGATCAAGGTCATGGCCAGCGGCGGCGGCTTTACTCCCGGAACCAGTCCGAGCGTCTTTGAATTCGACCCCACGCTGCTCCGTGAAGCAGTGGTCATCGCCGGCTCGTACGGCATGAGGACTGCAGCCCATGCCCATGCCAGTTCCTCGATGGCCGCGTGTATAGAGGCGGGCGTGCACTCGTTGGAACACGCCTCCATGCTGGGGCCGGATGAGCAGTGTGCGCCCGATCGCGAGCTGTTGCGGAGGGCGGCCGATGCCGGGATCCACATTGTGCCGACCGTCGTCGTAGCGGACATCGTCTCCCGGCAATTGCGGGAGGGTCACCAAGTCCTGTCCAACCCGCAGGATCGAAATGTAGTGGCGCGATTGGAATCGCGGTTCACAAACGTGACCGAGTTCCTCCACTCCGGCGTGTCGATCGTGGCAGGGACGGACGCAGGCCCTGCGCACGTCACCTTTGATCTCATTGCCAGCGAGTTGGAACGCTATGTCGACGCCGGACTGGCAGCACAGCATGCACTGAAGTCTGCCACGTGTGAAGCCGCCGACATGCTCGGGTTGGAGTCGCAAGTGGGTCGCATCCGGCCCGGCCTGTGGGCTGACCTCATCGTCACGGCAGCGGACCCCCTGCAGGACATCAGCACCCTCGCAACGCCGCTTGGAGTGCTCAAGCGCGGACTACTGATCACACAGTAGCCAACCAACACTGACCAACCAACACTCCCCTTAAGGCACGCAATGAACCTGACCCCAGTCAGCCATGACCTGGCGCCGAAGACCGCCTCGACCTTCCAAGACCCCCAACTGGACGCACTTGCCGCTATAGAACGCCGCGTTCTGTGGCTTGCGACATCCATAATCCACCACGCAAACAAGGTGCGCCCGAACCCATCCGGCATCAAGGTGGGCGGACACCAGGCCTCGAGTGCCTCCATTGCCACGATAATGACCTCGCTCTGGTTCGGGCAGCTTCGCGCCGAGGACCGCGTCTCGGTGAAGCCCCACGCCTCGCCGGTGCTCCACAGCATCAACTATCTGCTGGGCAGCTTGGATGAAAAGTACCTCACAACGCTGCGCGAGTTCGGCGGACTGCAGAGCTACCCCAGCCGTGCCAAGGACCCGGATCCCGTTGACTACTCCACGGGCTCCGTCGGCATCGGGGCCACCGCGCCGATCTGGGGTGCCATTTCGCGTCGATACATCGAGACCGTGAGCGGCACACCGAACCGTGGACGCCAGTACTCGCTCGTTGGCGACGCCGAACTGGATGAGGGTGCCATCTGGGAGGCCGTGCTGGACTCGAACGTCGCGGATCTTGGTGAGATCGTTTGGATCGTGGACCTGAACAGGCAGTCCCTTGACCGGGTGGTGCCAAACATTGCCGCGGGCAAGATCGAGCGACTCTTCGAGGCCACTGGCTGGCAGGTCATCACGGTGCGCTTCGGGCATCTCCTGGAGAGCCTCATGGCCAGGACAGGAGGGGACTCACTCCGGAAGCGCATTGTTGAGATGTCAAATCCCGAATACCAACGGCTGCTGCGCTGCTCGGCCGAAGAGCTGCGCCGAAGACTCCCTGGTGAGGGCGCAGGGGGTGCGGCCATCGCGGAACTTATTGCCGGCGTCGAGGACCAGACGCTGATCCGGGCCATCAGGAACCTGGGCGGGCACGACCTCGCTGCGTTGCGTGAGGCCTACTCCCGGATCGATGACACCCGTCCCACGGTCATCATTGCTTACACCGTCAAGGGCAACGGACTGCCCACCGAGGGCCATCCGCAAAACCACTCCTCGCTGCTTACCGTCGATCAATACCGCCAACTGGCAGACACAATGGGCGAAGACCCAGACTCACCATGGACGCGGTTCGATCCCGTGAGCCCCGAGGGGCAGCTGGTACGGACCACAGCGGAAACCCTGCGGCGCACGGTTGAACCTGCGGTTGCCCCGCCCGCAGTACCGGCAGATTTCGGCAGAACGCCCTCGGGAACAGGCACCACACAGGCAGCCCTGGGCCGCACTTTGCTGGACGTCACCCGTGCGGCGCCCGCCGTTGCCCGTCGATTGGTGACGGTCAGCCCGGACGTAAGTTCCAGCACCAACCTTGCCGGCTGGCTGAACAAAGTGGGCGTGTGGTCAGTGGAAGAGCGCCCTGACTGGTTCAGCGACGACACCGAGACCGTCATGCACTGGCGTGAAAAGCCCACGGGGCAGCACATCGAACTTGGCATCGCGGAGGTCAACCTTGTCAGTCTCCTCGGCGAGCTCGGCGCAACGTGGAGCCGCTGGGGCCAGCCGCTGTTCCCGATCGGCGTGCTCTACGACCCGTTCGTCGAGCGAGCCTTGGAACCGTGGTCCTACGGGATCTACGCCGGCGGCCAGTCGATCCTGGTAGGCACGCCTTCCGGTGTTACCCTCGCTCCCGAAGGCGGGGCCCATCAGTCCATCAAGACGCCGTCCATCGGTCTGGAACAGCCGGGCTGCACCAGCTACGAACCGGCCTTCGCCATCGACGTCGAGTGGACCCTCCTCGCCTCTATGTCCCAACTCGGACGACCGGACGGCAAGTCCGCCTACCTGCGGCTCTCCACGAAACCGGTCGACCAGCAACTGGCTGCCGTCCCTGACGACCCTGCCGCCCGTGAGCGCCGCCGTCGCCAAGTGGTGGCTGGCGGCTACGTGCTGCGCGCGGCCGCGACACCGTCCGCGACGATCGTGGCCATGGGCGCTTTGGTCCCGGAAGCGCTGGCAGCCTCCGAGCGACTCGCCGCGCAAGGCACCCCCGTGGACGTTGTCTGCATCACCAGTCCCGGGCTGCTCTACGAAGCGCTGCAGGGGCGCAACGGACAGAACCAGGATGCGCCGTCCTGGATCCTCGATCAAATCCTGCCGTCAGGGCGCGCCGTCCCCATGGTCACCGTGCTCGACGGCCACCCCCACACACTCGCGTTCCTCGCCGGTGTGCATCAAGTCAAAAGCCGCAACCTCGGCGTAGACACTTTCGGCCAGGCTGGCGGCCTTGAGGACGTCTACCGCTACCACGGGATCGACACCGACAGCATCGTCCGCGCTGTCCTGGATTTGGTCCAGTGACAGGGACCTCGGGATCACCCCTTGAAAACCGGCGCCCGCTTCTCCTGGAAAGCCCGGAAGCCCTCGGCGTAATCCTCGGTCTTGCAGAGGCGGGCCTGCTCAGTGTTTTCCTCGGCCATGGAGGCCCAGAGGCCAAGTCGCTGATCGCGGATGTGGGCCACGAGTTCCTTGGAGGCGTTGAAGGCCTCGGTGGCACCAGTAGCCACCCGCTCGACGATGGCCCGGGTCATGGCAAGCAACGCATCATCGGGCATCGCACGGCTGAACATTCCCCGTTCAACGGCCTCGGAGCCAGAGATCAGATCGGCTGTGTAGATCAGGTCCAACGTGCGATGCATGCCCAGACGCTCAGTGAAGTACCAGTGCCCACCGGAATCCAGGGTGGCGCCCAGCTTGGCGAAAGGTGAACCAAATTTGGCATTCTCCCCCACGTACACCACGTCCGTGGCCAACAGCAGTCCGAGACCGACACCCAGGCAGGCACCGTGCGCAGCGGCAAAAGTGGGTGCCGGGAATGCGGCCATCTTCTTCAGGAGCGGCTCCACCAGCCCACCGAGATACGCCTGCGCGTCATCGGTTTCGGGGGTAACGCCGGCAATGTCGCGACCGGCGCAGAAGGCTCGCCCCTCTCCGCGAAGCAGCAGGGCCCGCACCTCACCGCGTGAGGCGGCGGCAGCGGCGTCGTCGTACGCCTTGTCCAATTCGGCAAGCGCGTCCTCGTTGAGCGAGTTCAGCTTTTCGGGGGCATTGAGGACAATTTCGGCTATGCCGTTGGCAATGGAGAGCTCGATCATGGGGACTCCTTAGACGTCGAAGTCGACGGTAACTTCTTCGCTGGTGGGGTGGGACTGGCAGGTGAGGACGTAGCCCTTATCCAGCTCGTCCTGCTCGAGGGCGTAGTTCTCATCCATGGACACCGTACCCGTCACCAGCTTGGCGCGGCAGGTGCCGCAGACCCCGCCCGCACACGCGAACGGAACATCGGGGCGGACACGAAGGGCAGCGTTGAGGATGGACTCGCGGGCATGCGTGGGACTCGCCACCTCGCCCGTCAAGCCGTCCAGCTTGAACGTGATCTTGTAGGTTTCCTTCGACTCGTCCTCCACAACGGGACGGCCGGCATTGCCCTCAGGGCGGTCCGGACGGCCAGTGGTGAACAGCTCGAAGCGCACGTGCTCGGGCTTCACACCACGGGCAGCGAGGGTGTCGCGGCACAGCTGGACCAGCTCGAAGGGCCCACACAGGAACCACTCGTCCACATCCTCGGAATGGATGGCACTGCTCAGCAACGCCTGCAGCTTCTCGGAATCGATGCGGCCGGTCATCAGCGGCGCGATCCGCTGCTCGCGGGACAACACGTGGTGCAGCGCCAGGCGCGAAGGGTACTTGTCCTTCAGGTCCGCCAGTTCCTCCAGGAACATGACGTCCATGGCGGCTTTGTTGGCGTAGATCAGGTCAAAAGTGGTCTCAGGGTTGGCGGCCAGCAGTGTCCGGGCAATCGCGATCACGGGCGTGATGCCCGAGCCTGCAGCGATCGCAACGAAGTTCCCGGGCTCCCCCGCCAACTCCTCGGGGTGGTTCATGGAGTTCATGACGTTGTGCTGGACCGCCGAGCCGTCCTTGCCGTGCCGCGAAATAAACGCGCCCTGCGGGCTCATGACGTCCAGGACGTCACCGGCCTTCAACTCCGCGTTGGCCCAGGTGGAGAAAGTGCCGCCCAGGTCCTTTTTGATGGCCACCCGGATCTCGCTGCTGCCATCCGCGAAACTGCGCGGCTCTGCGCAGATCGAGTAGCTGCGGCGGACCTCGTGCTGCTCACCATTCTCGTCCGGCAGCGTGGTGCGCAGCGCGACGTACTGGCCAGGGAGGTAGTCATACTGACCGGCCAGCTCGGCGGGAACAGCGAACGTCACCTCGATTGCGTCGTCCGTAAGGCGCCGGACTTCCGAGACGGTCAGGGAATGGAAAGACGCACGACGGCGGCTGGCCGTCTGGGTTTCGGTGGTCATGGAATTCCTTAGAGGACTTTGAAGTAGTCGAACGGTTCCTTGCAGTCCTGGCAGACGAACAACGCCTTGCAGGACGTGGAACCAAAGCGGGTCAGCTCCTTGGTGTTCAACGACGAACACTGCGGGCATTTCACAGCCAGATTCAAACGAACGGGACCGGAGTGGCCGCCGGCTTTTGAATGGCCACTTGGAGGGGCGATCCCGTACTCCTGCAGCTTGGCCTTGCCGGACTCGGTCATCCAGTCCGTAGTCCAGGCCGGGGAGAGCACCAGGTTGACGTGCACACTCGCGTAGCCCTCCTTTTCGAAGGCCTTCCGCACATCGTCAGCAATCGCGTCCATGGCCGGGCAGCCCGAGTACGTAGGCGTGATGGTGACCTCGACGGCGGTACGTGAGGTGCCGCCGTCGTCCGCTTTGTCCGTGGGCTGCTTCGCATCAGTCGCCTCGACGACGTGGACGCCGCGGAGAATGCCGAGGTCCTCGATGGTGAGGACCGGGATCTCCGGATCGCAGACCGTGGACGCGATGTCCCAGGCCCGCTGCTCTTGTGTCCGCATCTGCGTCCCTGACAGGCTCGTCATGGTGGTCACCAGCTCGCGCCGGGGTGTTCGCGGGCCAGGACCTGCATCTCAGCGAGGATGTAACCCAGGAACTCGGAGTGCTTGCCGCGACGGCCGCCACCGAGTGCTTGCGGTACGGCGGGGATGTCCAATTCGGCTTCGGCCATGATCTCGCCGGTGAGCCGATCGAATTCAGCTCGCAGGCTAGAGGGCTGAACAGTCACGCCAGCCTCAGCCAGGCGTGCAGTGAGCTCATCGTCCTCGAAGAGTTCGTCCACATACGGCCATACGAGCTTGAAGCCCTGGATGATGCGGGCGCGGGACTCGTCCGTTCCGCCAGCCAGGCGCAGCACCCACTGCGCGCTGTGGTCGCGGTGGTAATCAACTTCCTTCACGGCCTTTGCGGAGATGGCCGCGACGGTGTGATCAGTGGAGTCCATGAGCCGCGAGTAGAGTTCGTACTGGTAGTAGCTCACGATGAATTGTCGGGCGATGGTCACCGCGAAGTCCCCGTTGGGCTGCTCGAACAGGTGCGCGGAACGGAACTCGTGCTCACGGCGGAAGTATGCGAGATCGTCCTCGGACTTGTCCCATGCGGCACCGGCATAGGTCAGGAACGAGCGCGCGTGGCCCAACTGGTCCAGAGCGATGTTGCCGAGCGCAATATCTTCCTCAAGCTCAGGAGCACGGGAAATCCAATGGCCCAGGCGCTGGGCCAGGATCAGTCCGTCGTCGCCGATCCTCAGGGCAAACTCGGCAACGTCCTCGCTCGGCTTGACCTGTCCACGCCGTACTTCAAGGGCGATGTCCTCCGGACGGAGGGCGTTGCCCGGCGTGATGCGGGTGGCGCTGGCTGAACCGTCGCCGGAAGCTCCCGCTCCGCGGACGCCCACGGAGATATCGCCGTGGCCTTCAATAGCGAAGTCAGTGTCTTTATCAGTCATCACAGGTGCTTCACGCCTTCGCTCTTGGTGTAATACGTTGCGTGGCGGTAGTCCTTGCCCTGCGGCGATTCGAAGAAGGCACCCTTGGAATCCGGATCGCTGGAGGTGATGGCATCGGCTGGGACAACCCAGATGGAGACCCCTTCGTTGCGGCGCGTGTAAAGATCGCGTGCATTCCTGAGGGCCATGGCGGCATCAGGAGCATGCAAAGATCCTGCGTGTACGTGCGACAGGCCCCGACTGGAGCGCACGAACACTTCCCAGAGGGACCACGGGGTCTCGTGGTGCTGTTCAGTGGCGGCTGCGACTTTGGGCGCCTCGCGCTTGATCTCGCTGGCCGAGCTTGCCGGTTCTTCCGGGTTACCGTGGGGAGCCATTATGCTGCGTTCACTTTCTCTGCTTGCTTGCGGGCGTAGGCAACGGCGGCTTCGCGAACCCAGGCACCGTTTTCGTGTGCCTCGCGGCGGCGCTCGACGCGCTGCGAGTTGCAGGGGCCGCGGCCGGCCAGGACTTCCTTGAACTCGTTCCAGTCCAGGGGTCCGTGCTCCCACTTCTTGGTTTCTTCGTTGAAACGGATGTCCTTGTCAGGCAGGGCCAGGCCGAGGACCTTGACCTGCTCCACCATCATGCCGACGAACCGGCTGCGCAGTTCATCGTTGCTGAACCGCTTGATGTTCCAGGCCATGGACTGCTTGGAGTTGGGTGAGTCATCATCCGGCGGGCCGAACATCATCAGCGATGGCGCGTACCACCGGTTCACTGCTTCCTGGGCCATCTGCTTCTGCGCAGGCGTGCCGTTGGAAAGTTCCAGCAGGATCTCAAAACCCTGGCGCTGGTGGAAGGACTCTTCCTTGCAGATGCGCACCATTGCGCGCCCGTAAGGACCGTAGGAGGCGCGGCACAGGGGCACCTGGTTGCAAATGGCGGCGCCATCCACAAGCCAACCGATGGCTCCCATATCCGCCCAGGAAATCGCCGGGTAGTTGAAGATCGACGAGTACCGGGCTTTGCCGGCAATGAGGTCTTCCATCATCTTGTCCCGGGTCTGCCCCAGGGTCTCAGCTGCCGAGTAGAGGTACAGGCCGTGGCCTGCCTCGTCCTGGACCTTGGCCATGAGGATGGACTTGCGCTTCAGGCTCGGAGCGCGGGTGATCCAGTTGGCTTCCGGCTGCATGCCGATGATTTCCGAGTGCGCGTGCTGCGAGATCTGACGCAGCAAAGTCTTGCGGTAAGCCTCCGGCATCCAGTCGCGCGGTTCGATGCGCGAGTCTTCCGAGATGATGCGATCAAAGTATGCCTTCCCGGCTGCCTCCCGCTCCTGCTCTTCCGGGGACAGCTCAGCGGGCACTGATTGCAGATTCTGCGATGCCATGGTTGCTCCTAATAAATTACCGACCGTTCGTTCAGAATATGCGGAGCGGGCGTTTTCAGTCAAGCGTTCGGTTCTCGTTGAAGACCCGTTGAGCAGCATGGGTGCAGCTGGGCGTTGTGACAAGGTGGTCTTTGCTGCCCGTGTTAACTTGGGATGGGACCTGAGCCGTCCAAAGCCCCCGCAAGAAAAGAGCCTCACGTGGAATCGCCCCAGCCCTTTAGGATCCTCACCGTCTGCACAGGGAACATTTGCCGCTCCCCTGTGGCAGAACGGCTGCTGCAGGCGGGGCTGAACCACGCAAGCCCAGGATCATTCGAGGTTCGCAGCGCCGGCACCCGCGCCATGGTCGGAGAGCCGATTCAGCCCCTGTCGGCCAAGATGATCAGCACCTTCCGTGGCAGCCCCGACAACTTCGCTGCCAGGCAGCTCAACCAGAAGATCCTGCGGGAAACCGACCTCGTGCTTGCCATGACGTCCAGGCACCGGGGCGAAGTTCTTCAGCTGGATGCTTCTCTGCTAAAGCGAACGTTCACTATCCGTGAATTTGCCAGGATGCTTGCCGTCCTGGAGGCCCGTGGCGATCTTGTTCCGGAGGGCGACATCGTGGAATTCTGGCGGGCTCTTCCGGCCCGGGCCGCTTCCGTACGCCATCTGGCCCTGCCAGCCGATCCCACCGATAACGACGTCGTAGACCCCTACCGACGAGCGGAAGAGGTCTACAACCAGATGGAGGATGAGCTGGCCCCGGCCATCCTGGGCATACTCCGGTTTGCGCGTCTGACGGCCCCGGCCTAGTTAGCTGTCTTTCCAGTTAGGTCGGACTAGTTAAGCCCAATCACTAACATCTGGCTCGTGCCGGGGATGCACGTCTGCAGGACAACTGCCGGGAAGCCGCCGAAGACAGCCGCTACGTTGTTGGTTGTTCCGGGATTGGGCACTTGTCCCCTTCCGGTCACTGTGTACGTGCCGTAGCCCGGGATGTTAACCGTTTGTCCCACACCGATGCCGGAGAAGCGTGCCCAACCTCCACAGAAGTCGTGCTCGGTGATGAACAATGCGTAGCCATCCGTGGGAGTGAAGTGGATGGGCCCAATGCAAGCGTCCACCAGGCTCTGGCCTCCGGATCCAGCCACGTAGATCGTCCAACCTGCGGCTACTGGAGCAGCAGCTTGCGCTGGAGCAGCCTGCGCAGGGGCCGCCTGGGCGGGGGCGGCAGCGGGTGCTGGTGCCGGCGCCGGATTGATGAGCGGAACAGCTGGTCCAGTAAGTTTCAGCACTTGCCCGGGCACGATGACCGAGTAGCCGCTCAGGCCATTGGCAGCCAGCATGTCATTCATGTTCACGCCGAACCGTGCAGCTATGGAGCCCACGGTATCTCCGCTGGCAACCGTATAAAGGTTGGTATCCACAGCTGGCGGCGCTGGTTCGGCCGGCGCAGCCGGTGCAGGTTCTGCAGGCGGCGCCGCCGCTGGCACCGCCGGTTCGACGGCGGGAACCTTGGCTTCGGCTGCAGGCGCCACTGCTGCTTCACTCGCGGCGGCCGTGGCCGGGTTGGAGTCTGTGGCCTGGTTGGAGTCAGTGGCCTGGGGAGCCGCCAGTTGTTCATTGGACACCGTTTGGCCCATATCAGCGGCGGGGTTGTTTGCCTGTGAAAGAACCCCAAAAATCAAAGGGATTAGCCCTATGACAACAATGATGGCAATTGCGATCAGAAGGACTTTATTCTTGCGAGACCCAAGCAGCAGGGTACCGCCGGGCGCGCTCTTTGACAGAGTCGTTTGAAGCTCGTCATGATAAATGTTCATTGGGTATCCCAGAATCCAAGGCGTCGGTCTGAGCACGCAGAAGTCCCATGGGAGGGGCGTATGCGATAGCGCAGAAATGTTGTGGGGAGCACCACTCGTCACGTGCGAGGGAGCGAACCACCGCTGAGCCGGCGGAACAGAATTTCAGAAACCCTAGGGAACTTAATGCTAGGAATTGGCCATTGGCACCGCACGAGTAACAGATACTCGTCTTTTTCTCCGGAGTCCGGGAATTGCACTAAGTAGTACGCATCTTTTCCGGAACACACCACTTGCCTTGATCTTTTCCTGAGCAAGTGCTGATGGATTGCAGGAGTGGTTCTTGATCCTGGCCCGGCACAGTGTTTCTTGTCAGCCACTCAGGGCCGGCACATGAAACGGCCGGCCGGCAGCGGTGGCCTCCCGAAAGGACACCGATTCCCATGGCCATCAGCCTCAAGACCACCTCCGGCAAGGTCCTCGCTTCCGTCGCACTGCTCGGCACCGCAGCCGCGGTCGCCGGCATGGGAACCTACGGCGCGTTCACTTCCTCCACCTCGGCCAGCCAGCAAGTCACCGCCGGCACCGTCACCATCGCCCTGGGCACCGGAGCGAACAACACCCTCAACGTCCCCGTCGCGGGCCTGCTGCCCGGAGACAAAGTCGAAAAGCTCGTCACCTTGGCAAACACCGGCAACTCGGACCTGAACAACGTCACCCTCACCACCTCCGCCGGGGCCACCGCCTCACTGCTCACCACAGATGTGACCAACGGCCTGCAGCTGACCATCGAGAACTGCTCGGTCGCCTGGACCGGCGCCGCAGCCCCCTACACCTGCTCCGGGACCAAGACCACGGTCATGGCCGCCGCCCCGGTGATCACCGCGAACAAGGTCCTGAACAACCTGACCGCCCTCACCTCGGCCAAAACCGACTACCTCAAGGTCACCACCGCGTTCCCCACCACGGCCAACGACACCTTCCAAGGCGCCACCAGCACCATCGCCTTCGCCTTC